>JABLXR010000069.1 GCA_013178015.1 Anaerolineae bacterium | reverse complement strand
GACGCCATAGTCCTAGATGTCATGATGCGGGACGTGGACGGGTGGGCCCTCCTCCAGCAGCTACGCTCTCGGCCCGACCTGGACGGAGTGCCCATCGTGGTGTGCTCCGTCCTGGAGGAGCCAGAACTCGCCTACGCCCTTGGCGCGCAGGCCTACCTCAAGAAGCCAATCGCGCCGGAAGACCTTCTGTCCCTGCTGCACGATCTGCTGGGCGGGAGTAGTCGGGGGGAGCTGCATCCATCAGGGCGCTGAGGCAGCGGGACCACTCCTCGCTGCCTGGCCTCATGGCGCGGGTGTAGGCCAGCCGGGCCGGGGGCTCCTCGCCCTGGTCCTCCCCCGGCCGCCCTGTGGCCACCACGACGCGGGCCCCCCTCAGCAGCCCGGCGGCCCGGGCTTGGTGCAGGAGCTCCTCGCCTCCTAGCCGGGGCATGGCCAGGTCCAGCAGGATCACGTCGTACCGCTGCCGGCGCAACCGCTCCAGGGCCTCCTCACCGTCGGCGCACAGGCCCACCTCCAGGCCAGCGAACGCCGCCTTTAGGGTCCGATCGGCCAGAGCCCGGAACCCCGGGTCGTCGTCCACCACCAGCGCTCGCCGGGGTGAAGCCACCGCGTTCCGCACCGCCTCCACCAGCGTGTCCACCTCCACCGGCTTGGTCACGAACGCGTCCACCTGCAGGCGGTAGCGGGAGTCCGATACCGGCGGCATCTCCAGCTCGATCACCCCCAGGTCTCGCCTGCCGGTGGCCGACCAGATCCTCTCGGGGGTGATTCCACCGCCGTCCTCCTCGCCATGGCGGACGAGGATCACCGCGGCTGGATGCTCAGCCTCGACTTCCTCCGCCAATGAGTCGAGCCCCACCAGGGGCAGGACTCGATAGCCCTTGACGGTGCGGGCTACCATCCGGCCCGACAGCTCATCCGGTGCCACCACTACTGCCGCCTTGCCCAGGGGGTTCTCGGGAAGGGGAGGCCGCCAGCCCTCGGGGGCGTAGTAGGCCAGGCGCGAGCGCGCCCTTCCCGCTCCCGGCACCGGGATGGTGAAGGTGAAGGTGCTGCCCACCCCAAGCTCGCTCTCTACGGTTATGCGCCCGCCGTGCATCTCCACGAATCCCTTGCACACGGCCAGCCCCAGCCCGGCTCCTCCCCTGCCACTGGTGATGGGCCCGGCCGCCTGGCTGAACTCATCGAAGATGTGGGGCAGGTCCTGGGCAGGGATGCCCACTCCCGTATCGGCAACCGAGATGTAAACCTCGCCGTCGCGCTCAGAGGCCGTCACTCGGATGTGGCCGGCGTCGGTGAACCGGATGGCGTTGTTGAGGAGGTTGAGCAGAACCTGGCGTATACGGGTGCGGTCCACCACGACCTCAGGGAGGTCGGCGGCCACGTCGGCAATCAGGTCCACCGGGGAACCGCGCAGCAGGCCCCGGGCGGTGGACACGGCCTCTTCGATCACCGAGGCCGGGGGCGTGGGCTCGAGCCTGAGAGGCAGCCTGAGAGCTTCGATCCGCGACAGGTCCAGCACGTCGTCTATCATGCCCAGCAAGTGCCGGCTGGCCTGGTAGATCTCGCGCACGTCGGCCCGGAGCTCGGGCGTCCAACGGACCCCTCCGTAGACCTCGGGGGAGCGGTACATCATGCGGCTAAAGCCCAGGATCAGGTTCAGGGGGGTGCGCAGCTCGTGGCTGATGTTGGCGGCGAAGCGGGCTTTGACCTCCCGGGCTTCGTCCGCCTCGCGCCGGGCCGTCTCCAGTTCCCGGTTGGTCCGCTCCAGCAGGGCATACATGCCGTGCAGGTCCTTGGAGGCCTGCTGCACCTGGGCGCGCCGCTGCATGGCCTCCGAGGCGAAGCGCCAGGCACGGCCCTCGCTCTCCTCCAGGCGGATCAGCGCCTGCAACACCTCGTGTCCAGCGGCCCACACGACCACCAGGGCCGCCATGGCCTCCCGGATGACCACCCATGCCTCTCGAGTTCCGCTGAGCAGCGTGACTGAGGCAACCGTCAAGGCCGCAAACGCGGGAAGGGCACCCCAGGGGCCCAGCACCACGCCCGCCACTAGCGTCGCCGCCATACCCAGCCAGGCGGCCATGGCCGCGCTCTGCAGGGCCATCTCCGCCAGCGCCGCCCCGAGCATACCGAAGAGCAGTGAGAGAGCAGAAAGCGGCGACCCGGCTGACGGCACCAGGGCAAGGCAGCCTCCGGCAGCCAGAACCAGAGGCCCGATCAGGCTCACCCAGTCCTGGTGCGGGTGCCGGGTGACGAAGACGCCCATCGCCCACACGTAACCGGCCCCCACCATCAGCAGCGCCAGCCGGCGGCGGGTGGATTGCATCAAATGGTGGAGCCCCACCGGAGGTGAGCGCCTGTCCACCGGCAACACCGCTGCGTCGTCCGCCTGCGCCAGCACCTGACCTTCCACCGCCGCCATGGCTCCTCCCGCGCTACCCCCGCGCCGGCAAGGCTGCCCCTTGCCGGCGCACGCCCGACCCGGAGTGCCTCCATGCTGGCCCACCGCCGGACCCTGCGCAAACTGGAGCAGCTCGACGGCCCTGGCCCAGCAATGCCCGATACTCCATGGTGCGGCCAGAGGACGCCGTCCGACGAACGACAGGTGAGAGCTCAGCATCGGGAGGCCGGATCCTGACCAGCACCGCCGCTCAGGAAAGCCGCGGAGTTATGGCTGAGCGAAGCCCGCCCCCGCGGGCTGGGGTCCTTTCCAGCCGGCCGAGAGCCTGCCCTGAGCAAGGCGAATGGGCCGACTCGTCCCCAGCCTGGGTCCGGGGTTCAGTGACCCACGAGGAGTTCGCGCGCCCACGCGCGAAAGAGCCCTGGCACCAAACGTCGCCGCCCGCGTGCCGTGCCTGGGAGCGCGCACTCCCTCAAGGACCCTGAACACGAGAATCGGCTGGGCGCGGTGGCGGACTACCCTCCTCTTCTCCACCCCGACGCTCACAGTCGAGGGAGTCAGGTACTACCCCTGGTCCAGTCGCTGCTGAGCTCGGTGAGGATCGCCATGGGCTGAAGTAGCGGCGGCGTCGGTGCCCCGGATGGAGTCGGGCGCCGCACGACCGGCTTGAGGTCACGCGCCGGTCCTCCCATTCCTCATTGCCACGGCGGTCAGCCGTCGTACCGCCCGATCTCCTCCGCCAGCGGGGTGAGCAACTCCAGCTTCCAGGGTTCCATCTTGGGCGACACGGAGCAGGACGTGCTCAGTATGTAGCCGCCGTTGGGCATTCCCGTGCGCAGCACCTCGGAGACGTAGCCCAGCACCTCCTCCCTGGTCTTCATGCCCAGCATGGCCACCGCGTTCAGGTTGCCCTTGATGAAAAGCCTGTCCCCGAAGTCGCGCTTGGCCGCTGCTAGGTCGCCATCACCCAGCGGCGGCGGATCCAGGGTGTCAATGCCCATCGTCCCCGTCTGCACCATCAGGTCCAGCCGGTCGCCGATGCTGCCGCAGGAATGAGTATACACCGGCACACCCTCGGCCTTGACCGCGTCCGTAACCCGGCGCTCGTAGGGGAGCACGAACTCCTGGTAGATGCGGCGGGAGGCGAAGGGCGCGCCGGCGAAGGCGGAGGAGATGAGCACCGCGTCCACCCCGCGCCGGGCCTGGGCCCGGGCCCAGGTCACCGACGCCTGGGTGAGCCTATCCAGCAGGGCGTGGGATTTGCCAGCGTCCATGACCAAGTTCATGAGGGCATTCTCGTAGCCAAACAGCTCCATGAAGTGGGTAAAGGGGGAGAATACCTCACCGTGGACCGACACCTCGTCGCCCACCAGCTCCTTCACCCGGTCAATGGTGCGGAAGAAGTAGTCGGGCACCTCCGACAGCGGCCCGCCCACAGCCTTACCGGATAGCCAGGGGACGTGGTAGGTGTTCCACACGTAGCCGGGCAGCTCGTCAATGCCGCTCAGGTCATCGGGACCTATCTCGGCGAAGTCGGCCCGCTGAGGACGGGAGGGGTCTGGGGGCGTGTAGTGGGGATTGTCGTCCCAGGGGAAGAAGGTTACGAATCCATTCCGCCAGGTGAGCCGCTCGCCCTCATCCGTCTTCTCGATGGAGGCTACCTCATCGAGAAGGTCGACGGGACGGCCGGGCAGGTTGATGAGGATGCCGTCGAAGCGGTAGCGGCGCTGCAAGGTCACCAGGGCCTGGGCGAAGCCCTCGCTGGTGAACCATATCTCGTGGGGGGCGATGTCGGTGTTGAGGAAGTAATGGCCCAGGGCCAGCTGGCACATCACCGGCACCCGGTCGGGGATGCGGTGGTACATGGCGTGCTGGATACGCTCGCGCGAGTTCATGGGCGTCTCCCGCAGTGCGTTGCAGTGCGGTGATGATAGGCCAGGGATGAGGGTGAGGCAATGTGGCTGGCGCGGAGCAGGGCGGCCGGCTGATTCCTGTCCTGAGCCAAAGCCCTGAGCAGGGAAAGCGGTCAGCCAAGCGGCGCCGGCCGAGAGCTTGCAGGGACACGCCGGGCCGCCCTTCGTGGACCTGGCGCCGCCAAGGCGATACGGCCTGGGCTATGTGAACGCATCGAGCGCTAGGCGGCGCGTGTCGCGTGAGGCTACCGGCGCCCGTTGGTGTTACGGTCGGTGGTCGGGGAGGTCGAGGGGCTCGAGCCCGGTGAGATGACGGCGCACGCGCGCAATCAACTCCCCAGGCGTCACCACTTCCATGGTGCCGTATCTATCAGGGAAGTGACGCGGGTTGAGAGTGACCAGGAAGCGACAGCCGCAGTTGGCGGCGCATGCCAGCACAGGCGCATCCGCCGGGTCGGATACACAGCCCAGGGCTCTCCTCACTGAGTCCGAGTCCGGCGCCTCAACCAGCTTGGTGGAGAGGGCAATGAACCCTTCGAGGTGCGGGACGGCTTCGGGCAGCTTGCGCCGCAGAACGGAACGTGCCTCTTCCAGAACCAAGTCGCTGACCACCAGGTCCACCATCCTGGCACGGCCAAGCTCGCACAGGGTCAGGCTGGCACCGGCAGGGTTCCTCGCTCCGGGATCGCGGTACCGGCCGTAGATGGCGGAGAAGATCACGTTTGTGTCCGAAAAGACGCGCAGAGCCGGAAGCGACCGGTCGTCCCTACCCATAGCGTTGCTGGTAGAGGCGCTCCCTCTCTTCCCGTGCCGCCTGGAGCAGGTCTTCCAGACTCACCCCGGCCTCATCCATCGCCTTGGATATCTCCTCCGCCAGTTCTCCCAGAATGCTCGCCTGGCGAGTAAGAACGATAGTACCTTGGCCTAGGTCAATGACCTGAAATCGGGTGCCGGGCTGAAAGTCATTGCGCTCCCGCACCTCCTTGGGCAAGGTCAGCACTCCCCGGTCCCTCATTACCGCCACCGAATCCACTAGTCCCCTCCGGTGCAGTCTGCATTGCAGTATACACTGCATTACTGCCCCCGGCAAGGCCCGATGGGTGCGAGTCAGAACCCGGGGCAAGCAGGCGGCTGAAGGCGCCCGCTGAGGGCCCGCGGCCGGGATGTGGGGCCTAGACCTGCGGCTCCGAAGCGTACCACCCCATATCCTGCCGACTGTCTGGCCCGGACTCAAGCACTGACTCGTACTCACCCACAAGGCGAGGGCCTCAGCACCGAGCTACCACGCTCTGTGCGGCACTGAGGGGAGCCGGCGCGGGCGCGCAGGCCGCCGGGGTTGCTCCGGGGCTCCTATCGTCGCGTGACTCTTGCCTCGACCAGGTTGAACTCGACTTCCACCGCCTCCTGCCCGCGCTCAACCGACGCCACCACCCGCTCCCCCTCTTCGTGCACGCTCACCGGCAGGCCCTCGCCGTCCAGGGGCGATACGAACAGGGCGGTCAGGAATCGCACCGCCTTGACCCTCCCTGTCGGCCGCAGTGCCAGGTGTTTGAGCAGGCGCTCGCCATTGCTGTCCGGCGGCGTGCGCTCCAGGTGCCAGGCAGCACCCTCGGGGAGGAGAGAGCGTATCAGCAGCCCTGCTTTGGGCTTGCGGATGCGGACGTCGCTGCCCTGGATGCCGATGTCGCCGTAGGAGTGGGCCAGCCAGTCGAAGGCTACCGGCTCCGGAGCCTGCAGGTCGTCCAGCACCAGGAACATGTCCGGCTTGAGGAAGGCCACGTACCGGCAGAACCGGGCCAGCCGGTCGCCGTAGGCGCGGGAGGCGTCCCCCACCACGGCATCGAAGTCCGGCCCGGCCTGGAAGAAGACGATCCTGCCGTTGCTATTCTCCCCCTTGTACTGCCTCATGAAGGCTGTATGCTGGCCTCCCTCTATCACCCTTTCCTGCCCCTGCCCATCCACGAGGATGGTGTTGCTGCCCGGGGTGTACTTGAAGTAGTCGAAGTAGAGGTAGTTGGCCCCGTAGAGGTGCTCCAGCAGCTTCTCTCCACCCGCCTGGAGCACGATCTTGTTCTGGTCGTAGCGGTCGTGATGGCCGAGGTAGGGGCCGCTACGGAAGGCTAGGTAGGTGTCGGTGGGCTTCCACCCAGAGCGCAGGATGGCCCAACCGGTGCTACGCAGGAGAGCCGAGGGCGTCTCGGCTGCCGGGTCCTGAGGCACGATAGACTCGTCGCACCACAGGTACTCCCAGTGGCCGTTGCACTCCCGCCGCTCGGGGAACCACCGCCCGCCGGGGTAGAACTTCCCCCGCTCCGACCCCGGCGGATCGAACCCCTCGTACAGGGCGTACCGCTGCGCCTCGGGGTCGCCGAACCTGGAGGCGAAGAGGAACATAAGGGGGCGGAAGGAGTAGGCCACACCCTCCGCCCGGTCGAAGCCCATCATGTCATCGTCGAAGGCTAAGCCACCCGCGGGCGTCAGGGCCCGGTTGAGCATGTCCTTGACCTTGAGGAAGGCCGGATGGGCCAGCAGGTCCTCGCCGGTGACGCGGCGCAGGGCCTCGAAGAACATGGCCGCGCTCATGTAGGAGTACTCCCACACGTAGGGACAGGGCTCTGGGAACTCACCGTCCTCGCCCACCGTCCGGATCAGCAGGACGTCCACGAAGCGGTCGCGACAGAACCGCACCCACTCCCGGGCGGTGGGATGCTCGTAGTAGAGGGCCAGCCCCGCCAGGCCCAGCCCGGCCGTGTCCAGCCAGGTATGGTTGAGGATGGAGCCCAGGAGCAGAGCATTGCCGTTGAGAGCGTGGTGGTAGAGCCGGTCTCCCTGGTAGCCCAGTGCCGCGGCCACGTGCGCCCGCTCCTCCTCACTCAGGTCGGGGTACAACCAGTCGTAGGCCGTGGCCATGCCTCGCAGCTTGAAGGTGGTGAAGATGCCGGTGTCCTCGAACACCGGCATCTTGCGTTCCTCGGTAGGATGGGGCCGGACGGCCACGCAGGTCCCGCCCGACAGTTCCAGCGAGCGCAGCTCCAGGGCGGAGTACTCGTCTATGGTGGCCTCCGAGTCGGCGTAAGCACCCCAGATGCGCTTGTCCCACCGGGCCGGAGTCAGCAGCCACCTCCTGGCGGCCTCCAGGTGCTCCCGGCGCCCCAGCATGAGGTAGGCGAAAGCGTACATCTCCGGCAGGTTGCGGATGAGCATGGAGAGCCGGTACTGGGAGACGTAGCTGCGAGCGTAGGCCTCATCGTAGTTGAGGCTGTTCTGGGCGCTGTGCCGATACCCGGCGAAGGGACGCACCAGCTCAGGCCGGTAGAGCTCCCAGCTCAGCCTCTCCTCGGCCACGCGAACGAGGGAGCGGAGAATCTGGCCGCAGATGGCCCCCTGAGCCTTAAGGCGGATGGTGTCGAGGTCGGCTTCGGTGAAGAAGAGATAAGGGTGCTGCACGGACAGCGCTCCCTCCTCGGTGAGATGCCCATCGGGTCGCGCACGGCCATGCGCAACCGCGGCCGGGCTCAGGCTCACATTCTGCCCCGCCGAGGTCGCCGGGTCAACGTAACCGCACTTCTGCCTCCCCCGTCCTCAGGGCCATGCCCCCGAGTCAGCGCTGGCGTGCGACCTAGATGCGATTACCTTGCTGAGGGATCTGGCTCTCCCGCTTCTGAGGCGCAGGCCCTGCTAACCCCGAGTGCCAAGCCGGCGCTATGTGAGGCTCCTCCCGCCGATGCCGGCCCGTGCCCTTGCACCGCCCCGGCTCTATCCAGTAGCCTGGGGGCAGGAGAAGTGCCTATGAAGCCTGCGCCCCGATACGCCATGAGTCCCCGGGAGCGGGTGCTGACCTCCCTCAACTGGCGCGAGCCGGACCGGGTCCCCATCCAGGTGTACCTCACGCCCGAGGTGGAATCCATGCTCCGAGCCCACTTCGGCATACGGGACGCTGCCACCCGGCAGGACTCCGCCGCTCGCATCTCCACCGCCACCCGCCAGACGCACGGCGACGACGCCCTCCTGGTCCACCTGGGGGTGGACTTCCGCACCATCGAGCCGGAGTGGAAGGGCCCGGTGAAGCCGGCCCGCGACGGCATTACCTACGACATCTGGGGTGCGGGGTACCGCCGCGTCTTCCACGGCTCCGGCCACTACGATGAGGCAGTGGAGCTCCCCCTCGCCCAACTGCACACCCTCCAGGACGTGGAGAACTACCCCTGGCCCGACCCGGACGACTACGACTACTCGGTACTGGCCGACCAGTGCCGCCGTTACGAAGACTACGCCATCGTCCTTGGCAGCGCCGGCATGCCCGACATCCTCAACGGAGTCTCCCGCGGCCGGGGGATGGAACGGGTGATGATGGACATCGCCCTGCGCGACGAGGTGGGGTTGGCCATCATAGACCGCCGCTGCTACTTCTACTATCAGGTGTTGTGGCGGGGGCTGGAAGCGGCCGCTGGCCGGGTTGACCTCCTGCAGCTGGGCGAGGACACCGGCAACCAGAACGGGCGCATGTTCTCCCCCCGCGACTTCGAGGAGGTGTTCCGCCCCCGCCTGGAGCCCTTCTACCGCCTGGCCCACGAGTACGGCGCCCGGGCCATGATGCACTCCTGCGGCGACACCCACGACATCATGCCCACGTTCATTGAGATGGGCCTGGATGTGCTGGACGCCATGCAGCCGGAGCCCAAGGGCATGGACCCGGAGGCCATCCGAGCCGCCTGCAAGGGGAAGCTGGCCTTCTGTGGCCTCATAAGCACCCAGAAGACACTGCCCTTCGGCACGGTGGAGGAGTGCCGGGCGGAGGCTCGCCATCGGCTGGACGTAATCGCCAGGGGCGGCGGCTACATCTTCGCCCCGGCTCACTGCATCCAGCCGGGCACCCCTCTGGAGAACGTCCTGGCGGTCTACGAGGAGGCGCTGGGAAGACGGCTGTGAGGCCGGCCTAGCTCCTTGGCTGTTCTTCCGCCCCTTCCATGCAGGGTAGGCCCAGGATGACGTAAGTGGCCTGGACCAGCTCCCGGCTGAGCTCTACCCGACCGCCGAACAGCCGGGCCCGCTCATGGACCTTCCACTGCCTGAAGCGTGCCCTTCTCCAACCGATAGATTTGGGTCACCGTATGGCTGGGGCAGCACATGGGATCCCCGGCCACGGCCAGCTTCATTCGCACCACGATCCTCCCCTCCTCAACCCCGACGTACTCGAGCTGTATTCGGTCCCCGAGCAGTGCGTAGCCGGCCTGCTCCAGCTCGCCCGCCCGATTCACCATGGCGACCACGTAGTAGAAGCTCCCCGAGCCGCCCGTTGCCACCGCCAGCACCGCCGCTGCATCATCAGCCCCGTCTCCGTCCAGATCACCGAAACCAGCAGTCTGCAAGCGGACCCGGTTCACCTCTGTAGCGCCCGAGCCGTACCGATGCTCATAGCGGCCAGCCCGAAGTGGGATCGGTCCCAAGTCGGGAAGGTCGTATTCAGCCTCGGCGAGGGCTGTCTCGGTGAGTACCTCCTCGTCCACGTCTGCGAAGGTGGCCGTCTCACCGGTGAACTGGGAGATGACAGACATAACGTAGCCAAAGACGGAGCGCAGCGTTACGCCACTACCGTCCCTCAGGGTGCCCTCTTCCACCACGTAGTCGGTCACCACCGGTTCCTCGTACACGCGATCCTGCCGGCTGTTCAAGGTCACGCGGAGGGTGTGGGATCCGAGGAGCTCCCAGGTGCCCACCTCTTCGGTGGCCGGCTCCCCGTTGAGATAGTCGGTCTTCATCACCGCGACGCCGTCGGTCTGCAGCGACAGGGTGACGTCTCGCCCGCAGCCATCTGCCGAGGGCAGGAAGGCCTTGTAGTGCTCCGCCAGGTTCCTTTCCAGGCGCATAGAAGCCGACTCGGCGTCGTATGGCATCTCCACCTGGCCGGCTGCCAAGGCGCCGAATTCGTACCACACGGTAAGGAGAGCCTCGGCCGCATCCGGATCAGGCATGGTGACCAGGGTGTGGCCGGTGTGCTGCAGCCTGGACACGATAGGCACGTCGTAGGCGCGATCCTCCTGAGCGGCGATGGTCAGGGTGACGATGCCATCGGCGTCCACCATCCAGGTGCCCACCTCCACTAGAGCAGGCACCTCGTTGAAGTAGTCGAGAACCTGGCGTAGGCTGCCACCATGGTTCAGGTAGAGGGTCCCGTCAATGCCCGGGCTGGACGCGCCGGGCAGAATCGTCTTGTAGACTCCCAGCACGGCGGTCGTGGGATCGGGCGCCGCGGTAGACGGGGTGGGCGGAGCCGCGGGGGTGAGTGCAGCACAGGACGCTATCCCCAGGGCGGCGGTCATCACGATGAGGGCCGATAGCGCCCTCCATAGATGTGATCGTCCGCTGGTGGAGGCCATGTCGTATCCTCGCGCCGAAATGTGATAGCCGATCCCATTGTACCCTCAGCCGAGCGCCACGCTATCACCCGCGGCACCCCTTCTTCTCTGCCACGAAGGAGCGACGTACCCGCCTGGGAACAGCTAGTGAACAGCCGCGCGACGGCAGAGGGAGGGTCGGCCAGCTACTCTCCCCCATGGCGCGGAACCGGCGTCGGCTCTGAGCCCAAGATGTGGCGGGTCTGCTCCGTTGGCACAGGACTGGCACCTGTGTGGTGCGAAGCACGGCCTCGGAAGGGGCACCCGACGGCCCTATGACCGCGGGAGCTCCAGGGCTCAGCCGCCAACCCTTCGTCATGCCACCCTCGCCGACACCGCCGGAGCCGCCCTCCGGCGAGGGCGCGCTTCCCCTTCGGAGGCCAACTGCCGGGATCGGGTGCCATTGACGATGGACACTTATGTCTATATTCTACCCCGCCACCGGGGAGCTGGCTGCGCCGTGCCTCGGGGTCCGGCCCATGTCGGGTATGCGGGGAAGCGGGACCGGCTGGATCCGCCAACGCCGCGATTGATCGGGGCCCTCGGCCTGAGACTGCAGCTGCTGGAGTGGAAGGGTTGACCGGCAAGGCTCGATGTGCGGGGGAAGTCGGCCAAGTATCGTCACCGGTCCGGCACGCATTCGCCCTCGGCTGGCCGCAGACGGCCATCGCTCTGGTGGCCGTGCTCTACCTCACCCATTACGTGACCCCGTACCTGCCCCGGGCAGAACTGAGCACGTATCTGGTGCAGCCTCTTCTGTGGGTGGCCCTGGCAGGGGTAGCGCTAGCCTCAGGCCCTCACGACCTTCCTCGGCCGGACCGGTGGATGGTTTCGGTGGCAGCGCTCCTGGGGCTCTTCCAGGTAGCCCTATTCTTGGTGGCGGGGATGCTCTCCGGTTTCGGCATTTCTCCCTACTCCCGCGGCCTGCTGCCGGTGGTCCTTAACCTCGTCTACGTCTTCTCTCGGTTACTGGGACTGGAGATGACTCGCTGGAGGCTGCTTCGGCCCCTGATGCGAAGTGCCGGTGCCGGGGGGATGGTGCTGGTGTGGCTGGGCTTGGCTCTGGCCTCGCTCCCTCTGTCGGGCCTGAACCAGTTGCCGGGCCCGGCCTCTGCGTTTCGCCTCACGGGCAGGCTGCTGCTTCCGGCGGCGTCGGAGAGCCTTCTTGCCACCTACCTGGCCATGGTCAGTGGCCCCACCGGTGCCCTGGCCTATCGGGGAGCGTTGGCCGCGTTCGAGTGGCTGTTCCCGCTCCTGCCGAACCCCATTTGGCCCATCACCGCCTTCCTGGGCACCGTATCGCCGCTCCTGGGGTTGCTGGTGGTACGCGATCTGGCCGAGTTCCGCCGGGCCAAGGACCTGAGCGACGCCCTCAACCGCATCAACGCCATCATCAACTCCTCTCTGGACATTGACCGCATCATGCAGAGGGTGGTGACGGAGTCGGGCCGGGTTCTGGAGGCGGACTTCACCTGCGTGGTGGCCAGACGGCGAGGCTCCTGGCGGGTGCGCTACGCCCACGGGGTGGCCCCCACGGTGTCCTGGGCGGACGCGGATGAGGCTGGGCTCTCTCTGCCGGGTCGGCTCCGCTCCCACGGGGACATCCTGGCGGTGGAGGATGTGCGGCGCAGCGAGTGGCGAGGCCACCGCGCCCTGCAGCGGAGCGGGGTGCGGGCATTCCTGGCGGTGCCTCTGGCCATGCGGCGGGATGTCATCGGCGTTCTGGCCTTCAGTTCCTACTCCGGCCCGGCGTCCTTCTCTGCGGCGCAATTGGACTTCGCCCGCAAGCTATCTGCCTCCATCTCCCTAGCGCTGGCCAACGCCCGGCTGTACCAGAACGAGCGGCGGCAGCACCTTCTGCTCGACGCAGTAGTGCGGAACGCTCCGGCAGCCATCGCGGTTCTGGACGGCCGTAGCCTCAAGGTGCGCTGGGCCAACCCCGCGGCGGTGAAGGCACTCGATCGGCCATTGCCTCAGGGAGACATCGCCGGGGTGCGATTGGAGGAACTCCTTCCGGGCGCGGCCGAAGCCGGGATCGTCCAGGCCGCCCGGGAGGTCCTTCGCCGGCGCACCCCCCTCTCCGCTGCCGAGGGCCGTTACGCCGGCTTCGCCCGCGGGCAGACGTACTGGCGCTTCACCCTTCTTCCGCTCAACGTGCCTGGAAAGGAGCTGCCAGATCTCCTCGTGGTCGCCCTCGAGGTCACCGAGCAGGTGCGGGCCAGGCAGCGCATAGAAGACATGGCTGCCGAGGCGGAGCGGAAGCTCCAGGAGAGCCTCCGGGAACTGGAGCGGACGCAGCAGCAGCTGTTCCGGGCTCAGAAACTCGAGTCCATCGGCCGGCTGGCGGGCGGCATCGCCCACGACTTCAACAATGTGCTGACGGCGATCATTGGCTACGCCCAGATCGTACTGGCTTCGCTTCCCGAGGGGCCGGCCCAGCAGGACGTAGAGGAGATACTGCGGGCGGCCAAGCGGGCCACCGAGCTCACCAACCGTCTCCTGGCCTTCTCCCGGCGCCAGGTGATACGCCTCCGACCTGTGGCCCCGGACCGGCTGATCCAAGACATGGGCGAGCTGCTCCGGGGGCTCACCGGAGAGGACATCCATATCGTCGCCCGACTGGGGGCAGAGGGGGCTGCCATCGAGGCCGACCCGGACCTGCTAGAGCAGGCAGTGGTGAATCTGGTGACCAACGCGCGAGACGCTATGCCCGAGGGAGGCGTTATCACCATAGAGACCAGAGAGGTCTTTCTGAACAGCCCGCCACCAGGAGCGCATTTGGTTCCTTCGCCCGGGCATTATGTCGAGCTCGCCATCAGCGACAACGGAACAGGCATGAGCGATGAGGTCAAAGAGCACCTCTTCGAGCCCTTCTTCACCACCAAGGGGACGGGCGGCGGCGGACTGGGCCTGGCTACCGTGTATGGCATAGTGAGGCAGCACGGAGGCGGGATAGCGGTTAGCAGCGAGCTGGCCAAAGGGTCCACCTTCTCCATCTACTTACCCTGCGCCCAAACGAAGGCAACCTTGCCCGCGACTGAGGGCCAGCCGCAGCCAGATCACCTCCCCCGTGGACAAGAGGTGGTTCTGGTGGCCGAGGACGAGGAAGCCGTCCGGTCAATCGTGGTGCGTATGCTTCACCGGCAGGGGTATCGGGTTCTGGAGGCAGAGGATGGCCGAACCGGCCTGGAGCTGTCCCGTCGGCACCAGGGCCCCATCCACCTCTTGCTAACCGATGTGGTGATGCCCGGGATGGGTGGCCGCGAGCTGGCCGAGCACGTGCGCCGGGAGCGCCCCGAGACCCGGGTGCTCTTCATGTCCGGGTATAACACCGAGGAGAACCTGCTGCGACTGCCCGGCTCGAGCGATCCAGTGGAGCTCCTGCCCAAGCCTTTCAACCACCACGACCTGGCGCTCAAGGTGCGAGAGACGCTGGACGCCCAGTAAGAAACGTCACACGAGCGCCATCCTAACCATATTCTAATACTTTCGGGCTCGCGTTCATATGAATTGGGACTAAGGTACTATTACGCGAGCCTGGTCAACGACACCAGGGGGTTCATCCTCCAGGGCGAGCAGCCGTCGCACGGCGGCCTCGGGGTCGTTGGCGTCAGTGAGGCATGGCGGGGCACCGGAGGTCTCACGAGTACAGCAGGAGTGGAAGGGATGACCGATTTGAGCAAACTGGTGTACAAGGCAAGCAAGGGAGAGCTACGGATCGACGAGTTGACCGAAGACGCGGCCGCTCTCGCTCGGTTCGAGCTCTCGAACGAGGAAAGAGTGGCGCTACAGCGCCACGTTCGCGGCGGCCAGTGGACGAATTTCGTCCCCATGGCCGAGGGTGGCTGGATATAGGCCCGAGCCGGACCGTCTTCCGGGGAGAGCGGCAGGCTCGGTTCCTGACCGGCCGGTCTCCTGGGACAACGGCAGCGACTTGACGTCAAGACCAGGGGCGGCCGCCCTTCGCCTAAGCGGCCGTCCCCATCGCATATGAGCGTGAGACTGCTCCCGCCATGCCGACCACACGGGCTGCCCGGACCGATCGAGGCAGCCCGTAGCCTGTCCGTGAGCGAGCTTCCGCTCCTGCCGGCCACAACAGAAAGAGGGAAGTCAGCCGAAGCTAACTTCCCTTCCACTCCGGAGTAGCGAGGGGTGGCTAGGTCCGCCGCTCCTCGCTGCTCCACCTCTCCGGGGTGCAAGGTCCGTGCCAGCGCCACAGAGAACCAACTTCGGCGCCAGCCGGAGAGGGCGAGGCGCAGAGGACGTAGGGCCGGCTGCTCGCCGGCTAGCTGGCTGCCTTCGCCTCTGCTTCCTGCGCTCGCATGCGCTCTAGGCCCTGACGGTAGATCTCCTCGACCTCGTCAATCATCCGTGTCAGGGTGAAGCGCTCAAGGACGTGCTTCCGCCCCGTGTTGCCCATGCGTTCCGCCAGGTGGGGATGCGCCAGCAGCGCCGACAGCCGGTCCGCCATCATGTCGTCATCTTCCTTGGGGATGACGAACCCGGTGACGCCGTCCAGCACCGACTCCACCAGGCCGCCGCTGCGGCTGACGATGACTGGCTTGCCGCTGGACATGGCCTCCAGAGGCACCAGGCCGAAGGGCTCCTCGCCGCTGGTAGGATAGACTACGATGTCGGACATGGCGTAGGCTTGAGGCAGCTCCTTGGCGAAGTCGAACGAGCGCATGACCACGCGGTCGCTCAATCCGCTGTCCTCTACCATGGAGAAGATGTGGTCCCGATATCCCTGGAGCTCGTGAATCCAGTCCAGGATCTCGCGGGTATCGGTTATGACCACTGACACATCGGGATAGCGGTGGGCTATCATGCGGAAGGCCTCCACCGTGGTGTGAACGCCCTTCCATGGGAGTAACCTGGCCGGATGTAGGATCACTCGTTTGCCGGCCAGCCCCAGCTGCTCCTTCAGGGCGCTGCCATCCACGTCGGGGCGGAACATGTCGGTGTTCACGCCGTGGAGGACGATGTGCAGGTTCTGGAGGTCGGGGATCTGAGCGACTACGTCCCCGTACACGTGCTGACCCACGGCAATGATGCCGTCCCACTCGGTGTTCTCCAGCAGGTGCTGGACCAGGAACTCGCCCCACATCTCATGGATGGTGAGGAAGGTGGGAATGCGCCTCTCTCGCCGGATCTCGGTCAGCGCCAGACCGTACTCGGGCAGGAAGTGATGGAAGTTGTGGGCGTGCACCAACTCGATATTGTGCTGACCGATGAAGTCCGCGTACTCCTTCTTGACCTCGGCCTGCATCTCGGGCAGGGTATGGTCAGCCTGGACCCCCTTGGCGCGCTTGCGGTCGCGCATGATCTCGGGGTTCATCCAGTCACGGCGGTGCACCTGAATGCCCTCCACCTCGCTCTCAGCGGGCTCGCCTTCCATGGAGCCCACCAGGGCGTGCACTTCGTGTCCCTGGCGCACCAGCTCGGCGCAGAGGTCCATCAGGTGAGTCTCTACGCCGCCAGTGGTGGGGTAAAACGCGTAGTGGGTCATGCATACTTTCATGTCAATCTCCTTTGCTCGCTAGGTCAGGCATCGCGCCATGGCCGCCCGTCTCAGCCCTGGGCGCACTGAGGGCAGTCAGGAACCGCCTCAGGTGCTTCGCTCCACGGGCTTGGTGCCGAGGCGCGATGGTTGGGGCTGGGCGATGGAGCACTGTGGCTCGATGCCTACGGATGACTGCCTTGGATGGAAGTGCTGCGATGCACCCCAGGCCACTCTGGCCCGGTTTGTGAGGTCTGTCCTACGGGGATTCGGAGCCGCTCGCCCTGGGGCGAGCTTCACCTGAGGAAAGCGCTGCCAACCGACCTGCTCTATGGAGCATCCTTGCTCCCTGCACGCACCACCGATACCCGGGATACGTGCACCAACGTCAACGCCCTCACCTTCCGCCGATCACATCACATCATGGGCACCCCTCCCTCTGATGAATCATGCTAACATATGGACCTGATCAACTGTGTCGCTACCCTACCATTACTCTCGAGCCCTGTCAAGG
This sequence comes from Anaerolineae bacterium, assembly GCA_013178015.1. Taxonomy (NCBI): domain Bacteria; kingdom Bacillati; phylum Chloroflexota; class Anaerolineae; species Anaerolineae bacterium. The sequence continues at coordinate 325 of JABLXR010000069.1, read as the reverse complement.
CGCGTGGCCGAGCGTGTGCCTCAGATGCGGGGCGAATCGCGGCCACGGCGCTATGCACCTGTCATCCCTGTCGCAGGGACGAATTGCTGCCATGGCGCTACACACCTGTCATCCCCTCGTAGGGGCGAATCTCGTATGTCCGGTATCAGGACATCGCTGACACAATGTATCAGGACATGGTTGACACATCGGACACCAGCTGCACCAGAGGCACAGTGTGCTTGGTGGCTAGATCGATCTGGCGGATGAACATGTGGCGGAAGCTGACCAGGAGCTTGTTGTCGAAGCGCTGCACTCCCACCGGCTCGCAAGCTAGGGCCTCACA
>JABLXR010000068.1 GCA_013178015.1 Anaerolineae bacterium | reverse complement strand
CTGGCCCTCAACCTCCTGCGCTCCCTAGGCTTCCCCCTTGTCCCCGACGCCATCCGTCACCTGCGTCTCCACCCTGAAGCCAGCCTCGCCCTCCTCACCCAACCATAGGAGGGTTGAAAAGCCCTGGAGGCCCGCCCTGGCCCCTTGACCGCCCACCGCCCCACCCCTCCGGGATCGGCTACTCCGGTAGAGCTGGTTCTGCTGCCGCAGGAGCGGGAGGAAGGCTCCTCGCTGAGCGCCGAGGAAGCCCGCCTGTTCGAGGCCGACCTGATCGCCGAACGCCTGCACCACCTGCAGCGCTCCGCCTTCCCGGTGTGGGACAAGGATGACGGCAGCTATCGCCCCTTCCGTTACGATGATGCCGCCGTGCTGTTCCGCGCCACCACCGACGTACCCCTCTACGAGGAGCGCTTCCGAGCGGCCGGCCTGCCCTACCTTACCGTCAGCGGGCGCGGCTACTACGACCGCCCCGAGATCCGGGACCTGGTCTCGCTGCTGGCTGCCCTCCACAACCCCTACGACGACCTAAGCCTGGCCGCCGCCCTCCGGTCTCCCCTCTTCAGCCTGAGCGACGAGACCCTTTACCGCCTGCGCCGACGTACCGCCGACGGCCGGTGCAGCCCCCGGTCCGTGCCCCTGGTGAGCGCCCTGGCAGCGCCACCTCCGACCGACCAGCCGGAGCGCGTGGCCCATGCCGCCGCCGTCCTGGGGGAGCTCTGGGACCTGGCCGGCCGCGTGGACGTCTGTCACCTGCTCCGCCGGGCCCTGGACCGGACCGGCTACCAGGCCGTGCTCGCCCTCGAGGACGCCTCGGAGGGAGGAGGCGGGAGGCGCCACGCCAACCTGGAGAAGCTACTGCGTCTGGCCTACGAGCGCGGCGGCGACGGCCTGTCGGCCTTCCTCCGCCACGTGAGCCTACTCAGGGAGCGGGAGGTGCGAGAGGGCGAGGCAGCAGCGGCAGCACCGGAGGCGGGCGCGGTGCAGCTGATGTCGGTTCACGCCGCTAAGGGCCTCGAGTTCCCCGTGGTGGCCGTGGCCGATCTGGGACGCGCTCCCGGCGGAGGGGCCCGAACCCCCCGGGTAATGGGCGACCCCGCCTACGGCCTGGTGTGCATGGACCGGAACGAGGACGGAGACTGGGTCAAGCCGGCTGGGTACGCCTGGGCCGAGTGGCTAGACGGCCGCATGGAACGGGCGGAGAGCAATCGAGTGCTCTACGTGGCCTGCACCCGGGCAGCCGACCTGCTGTTGCTCTTCGGTCGGCCGGCTCCTGGCGACAACTGGTTGGCCCGAGTGATGCGCGCCTGGGAGCTGGCACCGGAGGGGCCCGAAGAGGAGATCATCCCGTACCCAGGATTCGCAGTCCGCATTCGGCGCCCAGCCAACGTCAAGGCCGATACGACGCCCGGCCCGGTTTCGGGAGCGACCCAGCCTGGCGGTGGGGGTAGCGCCCATGGCCGCACTCGGGGACAGCCACAGGACACATGCTTGCCGGCAGCGGTGGCGGCCCTCCCGCCACGGCCACCGCGCTCCGTGGCGGTGACGTCACTGGCCCGGCTCCTGGGCCGCGAGCCGGAGCCCCTGCCCCCCGTGAGGCCGCGGAGCGACGGGTCCATCGGCCTCGAGATCGGGCGCCTGGTGCACCGAGCCCTCGACCACTGGGACTGCCTGAGCGAGCCCTATCCCGCTCTCCAGGCTCGTCTGGAGGCCTGGGCCACACGCCGAGGGCTGGACGCCACCACCGCCCGCCGAGTGGCAGGCGCTGTCCACAGGTGCCTGCGGGAGTTCTGGCGCTCGGCGCTATACCGCGCAGCCTCCCGTTGTCGAGAACGCCACACGGAGCTGCCCTTCGCCCTCCAGGCCGGGCAGACCACCATTCGAGGTGCTCTCGACCTCCTGTACCGGGACGACGAGGGGCGCTGGCACCTGGTGGACTGGAAGACAGACTACGTGACGGAAGACGAAGTCCTGGTTCAGGCTCCGGTGCACCGTCTGCAACTGGCGGTCTACGCTCGGGCAGCGTCCGTCGTGACTGGCGAGCCGCCCACGGTGTCGGTCTGTTTCCTGCGCCCCCGTGTGCGAGTGATGTCCTTCCAGACACAGGAGCTGACGCAGGAGTGGGAAGCACTAGTACGCGCCCTCGAGGGTCTCGGCGCAGGTGTACCTGCTCCGCCTGAATGAGGAGTTGCGCCCTTTCAGCCGAGCCGCGCGCCAGCGCCCCCCTGCATCGGCACCCGGCGACGGAGGCCCCCGCGAGGTGCCCTCAGACGAGGCGCGGCTTAGCCGGCCTGCCCCAGCAGTTGCAGAGCGTTCCTGTAGGTGAGCTTGTCGAACACCTCCTGGCTGATGGCCCCCTCGTCCCGCAGCCGCTTGAGCGTCGTCAGGTGCGGCATGCGGTCCTGAGGCCCACCGAAGCAGACATCGGTGCCGAACGCCAGCCGGTCCTGGAACTCGTTGATGAAGCGCACGCCGTACTCGGGATCGCGGGTGATGGCGTTGTGACCGCTGCCGGCCGAGATGTCGCCGTACAGGTTGGGGTACTGCCGCAGCAATCGAGGGAGGGCTCCCTCTTCCTCGATCGCTCCCTTGGGATAGCCCATCTTCTCCTGCATGGTGAGCCCCGCCCCGATCTCGGCCCAGAAGCCTTGGCCATGGCCGACGACGTTGGTCTGAGGGGCCGCCTCCAGCAGCTTGGCCAGGCCTGGCGCCCCGGGGTGGTCCTGGAGGCCGTAGGTGCCGGGCAGGTAACCCACGTTGTGGATCAGAACCGGGAGGCCACGGGCGCCAGCCTGGCGGAACATGTTCACCGTGCGGGGGTCGTCTATGGGCACGTTGGCCGTGATCTCCCCGATCCCTCGACAGCCTTGCTCCTGGAACCAGTCCAGCAGGGGACCGAAGTCCGCCTCGGGGCTGTTACCCAGCCACCGGGGATCGAGGTTGCCGAAGGGAATGATGCGGTCTTGGTAACGGGCAGCCTCGAGGACCTGAGTGCGGACGTCCAGACCGCCAGAGGTGAGGAAGGCCGGCCCGATGTAGTTCTCGGGCGAGGGGTAGACGGGCAGGAGCACCGCCTTGTCTATGCCCTCATCGTCCAGCCGCTCCATGAGGTTGTCCCAGGTGACGGGGATGCGTTCCGTGTCCCCCGCCCGGCGAAAGTCACCCACGTGAATGTGGAAGTCTAGGATCATGCTGCCCTCTCCCTGCCGAAGTCACCGCCATAGCCGCCTGCGCCAGGCGTACCATCGCCCCTCGCCCACCAGTCCCGACTATCCCATGCAAGGGCAAACCACCGTGTGCCCGGTACCAGGACATGGTTGACACATCCGACACCACCGCGCTTGCCCCCGGTCCCCATCGTCATACATCCACCCCGAGGAACACGCGCACGAGGTATCCCAGCCCGAAGCTCACCACCGCCACCCCCAGGCTGATAGCGGCCATCTCCAGGAAGCGATCCTTGAAGGAGATGTCCCGGGCCACCGACACATAGTAGTTGAAGACAGCGATCAGGCCCACCGCGTTGATCCCGGTCCACGCCAGGGCAGCATAAGGGTTACCTAGGAGCAGGAAAGGCAACACCAGGAATGCCACTGCCAGCACGTACGCGGCACCAGTGTACAGCGAGGACTTGAGCGGGTCTTGCTCCCCCTCTTCCTCCCGAGCGGACAGGTATCCGGACGCGGCCATGGACAGGGAGGCGGCGATGCCGGTGATTAGCCCCGAGACGGCGATCAAGTCGGTGTTTCGCAGGGCGAAGGTGAGCCCGGCCAGCGTCCCGGTGAGCTCCACCAGAGCGTCGTTCAGGCCCAGGACCACCGAACCCACGTAGCGCAGCCTTTCCTCGTCTATGAGTTCGATCAGCTGCTGCTCATGCTTCTCCTCGTCCTGGGCCACCGCCTCGATCCCGGGTACGACACCTATAAGCCGTCGGTAGGCCACTTCGTGGGCGTACTCCTCGGCCCGCTCGAGCAGCCTCATGCCGAAAGTGAGCCCGAAGAGGCGAGAGATGAAGAGGTACCACCAAATGCGCCACCGGTCCGGCTTGGGCTCCTCGCCCGTCAGCCGGGCCCAGAAGCGGTAGTGGCGCAGCTCATCCTCTCCAATAGCGCGTAGCACCCGCGCATTGTCCTCGTCTTGGGTCGAATCCGCCAGGCGAGTGTAGACGTGGTACTCAGTGAGCTCGTTCGCCTGGGCTGCCAATGCCGCCCGCTTCGCTGCCACATCAAGCTGTATCGGGACCGCCATCGCTCCCTCCCCGCTCGCTGCGGCCATGTTAGCCCCGCTAGAGCCGGACGCCAAGTCCAGCCCGAGCCTCTAGCCAGCATCGAGGCGCCGGGCGAGCCCCTCTAGCACGCGGAGGGCATCCTCCCAACCCACCGGGCTCAGGCCCAGCCGCTGGCGCACCTCGTCCGCAGGTAGCTCGAAGTACCAGCGCAGGGCACAGCTCCAGCGCATCACGTTCGGGGTCACCAGCACTCCCGTGTGCGCCTCCCGGCCCAGCCGCTCCAGCACCCGGTGCAGAGTACGGGTGGAAGCGGCGAATACCCGCTCGTCGCCCGAAGGGTACTGGCTCAGGTAGGCCCGATACACCTCTCGGAAGCCGGCCGGAGCGGGCAGGGTGCGGTTCTTGTAGCGGTGGCGCCGACCGCGATGGTGGATGCGGATGGCCACCACCGGCTCCGCCGTGAGCACCTGGCCGCGGGACAGCTCCTCTAGCTCCCCTCGGCGAAGGCCCAGCTCGAGGGTGAGCATGAGCAGCAAGAGCGGGCGGGAATCAGGTCGGTCCGGTCGCCCGTGCGAGGCCCAGGCAACCTGACGCATGCGGTCTTGCTCCTCGGCTGTGACCACGTCCGGTAGGGGCACTTCCCCTCCCGGGGCGTAGAGGTCGGCCGCCGGGTTGTCGGGGAGGACGCCTTCCTCCTGGAGAAGCTCGAAGAAGCGGCGGATGCCCGTCACGCGCAGGGCGAGAGTCTTGACCGGTGTGTCCCGCCCCCGCTCCGACAGCCACTGTAGGTAACGCCGCAGGTGAGAGGCCCGGATCTGGCGCAGGCTCACGTCATCTCCCAGGAAACGAGCCAGCAGCTCTACCGCAGTGGTGTAGCTCTCCACGGTGTTGGCGCTGTAGTCAAGCGACGCCATGCGGCCGGCGAACCAGGCGTTGGCCCGGCGGAGACTGGCCTGCGGGGCCGGAGGTCGCACCTGGCTGCCGGCCTGGATGGCCTGCTCGTCGCCGAACAGCGATAGCTGCACCGCCCCCGTGTCCTGTCGCCCCTGCCTGCGCCGCGCCATGACCACCTCGCAAGTCGTTCGCTGCGTACTACTTATGTCATGCTAGTGGACGGCAGGTGAGCCCGTCAAGGTGGAGCTATGCGAGGTCAGTCTCCTAGCCCGGGAAGCGGGCCCTGCTAGCCATCGCCCTGGGCGAAGGCGTTCTCCTCTTCGCCGGGACCAACCAACCCCAACTGCCCCTGTCCCGTCACCGGCAGGGCCTTGCCGTCCAGCCGGGGGTCCACGTACCGGTGGAACCACTGGCTCAGCTGCTGCCGCAGCTCGCGCACCGTCCCGGCGTGCTCGGCCCGTTCGGCCAGGTTGGCCCGCTCGTCCGGGTCGTCGGCCAGTCGGTAGAGCTCGTGAGGGCCGTAGGGGTAGCGGTGAACGTACTTCCACTCCCGGGTGCGTACCATGCGAGTGGAGCCATACTCGGAGAAGACCACCACGCTATCGTGCCCGGGGTCCTCCTGCCCCATCAGCGCGGGCACGAAGCTCCTTCCCGGCAATCGCTCGTCGCCCATGCCCGGCAGGCCAAGGTAGTCCAGCAGGGTGGGAGCGAAGTCATAGCCGCTGGTCAGGGCCTCCGTCACCGCACCCTGGGGCAGCCGGCCGGGCTGGGAGAAGATGAGAGGCACCTTGACCGAGTTCTCGTACATGTTGAGGGGGAAGGTGCCGTTACCCTTGCCCCAGAAGCCGTGGTGTCCGCAGCTGAACCCGTTGTCGCTGTTGAAGATGATGAGGGTGTTCTCCCGCAGGCTGAGTTCCTCCACCCGGTCCAGGATGCGGCCCACGTCGGCGTCCATGGCGGTGACGGCGGCGAAGTAGCCCTTGAGCGACTCCCGGTTGCCCAGGTTCTGGTCCGTGAGCCAGATGGCCCAGGGGTGGCGGGGCTCCTGGGGGCAGCTCTCGAAGGGACAGTCGTCGTACGAGTCTACGATGTCCTGAGGATGGCCCGTCCAGGGGCTGTGAGGAGCGGTGTAGTGCACGCTCAGGTAGAAGGGAGCTTCCTCGCCCGCCCGCGCCTCCAGGAAGGCTAGGGCGTCGTCAGTGATAGCGTTGGTGACGTACCCTGGCTCGTTGATCAGCTTGCCGTCCCGAACCATGGGGGCGTTGTGGTAGGGGCCGCCCCCCGACTGGTGGACGTACCAATGGCTGAAGTGGTGCTGTTGCAGCTGGCTGGCACCCAGGTGCCACTTGCCGCTGATGCCGCAGTGGTAGCCGTGAGCGGCCAGGACGTCGGTGTAGGTGGTCTGGCCCTGGAGGTACTCCACCGCATTGGGAGGCACATTCCCCTCCCGGATCCAGTCGTGGACGCCGTGACGGGAAGGCACCCGCCCGGTCATGAGCGTGGCTCGGCTAGGGGAGCACACCGGCGAGGTGCAGAAGAAGTTGGAGAAGCGCACTCCGGTGGCAGCCAGTCGGTCGATGTTGGGCGTGCGAATCTCGGGGTTGCCGTAGCAGCCCGAAGCCCAGATGCCCTGGTCGTCGGTGAGGATGAAGATGACGTTGGTGCGTGTCCGGCTCGGCTCGGGAGTGAGCTTCTTCGCCGCCTGGGGCGGCCAGGCTACCACATGTGCCTCCTCTGCGGCAGAGGATCCTCCGCCGCACAAAGACGCTCAAGAAGCAGTCGCTCCATTTCCTGTCTCTTGCCAGCATAGCGCGGCTTGGCCCAGAGGTTCTCGAACTCATCGGGGTCATTGATCAGGTCGTAGAGCTCACCGTACGGGCGTCCGGGGTAGTGGATCAGCTTCCATTCCCGCGTGCGCAGCGCCTTGACCTCGTGGCCGGTCGGGTCGACGCCACGCGCCATCAGTTCCGGTGACTCCCGGTCTTGGCCGAGTACAGAGTCCCTCCCCTGAGCACCGGTTTCCTGGGCCAGCAGAAGACGGATGGACCGCCCCTGCACTCCTGCCGGCACCTCTACCCCGGCTAGATCGAGAATCGTCGGCATGATGTCCACGGACTCCACTAGGCTGTCGTCCACCTGGCCAGGACGTGTCATTCCCGGCACGCGCCATATCATGGGCACGTTCATCACCTGATCATAGAGGAAGGGGCCGTGGCGCCACTGCCAGTGATCGTTCAGGCATAGCCCGTGGTCAGAGGTGAAGAGCACGATGGTGTCGTCCCAGAGGGAATGCTCCTGTAGGCTGGCAGCCAGTCGTCCGAACTGGTGATCCAGGAACGTGGCCATGTCGTAGTAGCTGGCCAAGTAGCGCCTAAGGGTCTCATCGTCCGGATACGGCAAGATAGCATGCGCCTCATTGCGCATACGCAGCGACCCCTCGTAGCAGTCCTTGAGGTAGGGCGGCTTGGCGTCGAGTTCCCCCTCTCTGCGCTTCGGCTCTGGCATGTCCTCAGGACGATAACGCCCAGTGTACTCCTCGGGCGAGTGCGACGGCGGTATTAGCTCATGGTAGGAGCAGAAGCAGAAGAACGGCTGCGTACCGCCAGCGTTTCGGCCTATGAAGTCCATTGCCTGATCGGTGATCCACGTGATCTGATGCGCCTCCTCGGGGACAGGTTGCCGGCTTCTGACCGCCTCGCTTAGGTCGGGGTAGTGTTCATCTACGAAGGCCAAGTAGTCGGGGCCCATCTTGTTCTCACTGAGCCGGACCTCTTGGAAGCCATAGTAGCTCTCCTCCCGGTCCAACGCTGGGGGATAGTCGGCAGCCTGTTGGGGCTCGAAGTGGATCTTGCCAAAGGCGCCCGTGCGGTATCCGTTCTCGGCTAGAACCTGCGCCAACGTCACCTCGCTTCGCGAGAGCGGGATGCCATTGGCCCACACTCCATGCACGTGCGGATAGCGCCCGGTGAAGATGGAAGCTCGTGAGGGCATGCAGACAGTGTGTGCGCTAAAGCTGCCGGTGAAGCGCACCCCCTCCCGAGCCAGCGCATCGAGGTATGGCGTACGAAGGACCGGATTCCCGTAGCAGCCCAGAGCATCCGCCCGATGACCGTCGGTGAGGAACAGAAGAACGTTGGGCTTCGTCATTGTACGGTGCTCCAAAGATGGTGGCCAGGCGCGGCTTCGCCTTCAGGCACCAAGGAAGCCTTCGTCCCAGAACACCGGAGCGTAGCCGTGCTCACTCAGCCATGAGATGGCGGCGATGACCTTCTGCTGCACATCTGCCTGGTACAGGCTCAGCTCCGGTCGGAAGTACTGCTCATGGATAGTCAGCTCGATCACCTCACCAGTGTGAGGGTTGGCACTTACCTGCTCCAGTCTTGGCACTACTTCGGACACGGCCAGGTTGTTGACCACCGCCTCACAGGCGACGAACCGCATGTCGATGGAGGGGTCCCACCAGTAGTCGCGTCCACCTATGTGGTCAGCTAGAGCCTCGTCAAGGTAATACCTGGTCTCCGGCACCCGGCCCCGGTTGCGGGCGAACCGGCCCTTGAGGCCTGTGACGCCCCTGTCCCTCAAGGCACGCACGGATTCACGGCTGGCATCGGCCCAGTGCACAGTGGTGAAGCTGCTGATGAGGTCAGGCCCAGCAAAGCGCTCGATCTCCTGTGTGACCCACTCATAGTCATGAGTCATCTGCTCATAGGTCGAACTCTGATAGGGGTGGTCCGGCTTGTTCTGCCAGGCATGGAAGGTCAGCCGTAGCCAGTCGGCGTTGGCCGTCCACTCTGCCCTGAACCGGTCCGGCATCTCTGGGAGTCTGAAGGGGCGTCCGCCAAAGACACTCGCGTCGGTCTGATAGTAGATGTTGAAGTGGAACTTCGCTCCATACCGCTCGTGAAGGCTCTTCCAGAAAGCCAGGTACCAGTGGTCGAAAACAGAAGTGTAGTCTCCTCGAGCCAGGTCCTTGAGAAACAAGATGTTGTCGTCGATGGAGAAGCGACAGCGCGGGTAGGAGTCCCTGTCCCAAAGCACCTCAATGGACGCCTGCTGGCCGGCACCTCTGGCGGTGATGCGGTTGTGGCGGTCCTGTAGGGGCACCTGGGCTTCGAAGCAGTCGCCTCGGACTGTGGCATCGACTTGGACACGGCTCCGTGCCTGCTGGTTGACACCGGGGGCGCCTTCCACAGACACGCTGACACCCGCCTCAGCCGGGCAGCTCCCCTCGATGGCGACGACCAGGCCCTCGGCTCTGGCGGTGCCGTCGTGCCTGTTGAGGATGTCTCCGTGTACCGGATTCGTGATACGCAAGGTGGTGGTCATGCTCTCCTCAGGCAAGCAGCTACGCTCCGAGGAAACCCTCGTCATAGTGCACCGGCTTGTACCCCCGCTCGGCCACCCACGCCACGGCTGTAACCACCTTCTCCTGGGCATCGGGTTGATAGATCGACAACTCCGGGCGAAAGTACTGTTCGTGGATCATTAAGTCGATGACCTCAGAGGTGTGTGGACTGGCAGACACCTCTTCCAGTCTGGGCACAATGGCATCTAGGGGGAAGTTGTTCAGCACGGCGTCGCCTGCGACCATGATCAAGTCCATCTCCGGGTCCCACCAATAGTCCCGGCTGCCAACGTAGGCGCCCATGGCCTCGTCGAGGTAAAGGCGCGTCGTCCGCGGGTAGTTCCGCTGCCCTCCGAAGGTGCCCTTCAGGCCCACCACTCCCCGATCCCTGAGGGCGCGGATGGCGTCCCGAGGTGCTTGGGACCAGTGCACCGTGGTGAATGTGCTCAGTAACTCCGGTCCAGCGAAGCGCACGATCTGCTCGGTGATCTTGTCGTAGTCATGAGCCATCTGCTCATACGTAGCATGCTGGTACGGGCGGTCAGGCTTGTTCTGCCAGGCGTGGAAGGTCAGCCGCATCCAGTCGCTGTTTGCCTGCCACTCCTCCTTGAAGCGCTCCGGCATGTCGGTCAGCCGGAAGAACCCGTTAGCGTAGACGCTCTCGTCGGTCTGGTAGTAGATGTTGAAGTGTATCTTGGCCCCATACCGCTCGTGCAGCCCCCTCCAGAAAGCGAGGTACCAGTGGTCGAACAGCGACGAGTAGCTGCTCTGGGCCAGGTCCTTGAGGAATAGGATGTTGTCATCGATTGAGAAGCGGAAACGGGGGAACGAATTCCGATCCCATAGAACCTCAACCGAGGCCTCCTGCCCCCCAGCCCTGGCGCTGATGCGGTTGTGATGGCCCTGCAGGAGCACCCGTGCCTCGAAGGTCTCCCCTCGAGTTGTGGCGTGAGCCTCGAAGCGGCGCTCTGGTGACCGTCCCACGGCAGAGGCACCCTCAACGGAAACCACGACATCAGCCCCGGCAACACAAGTGCCCCTGACAGTGGCCATGAGTCCCTCGGGCGTTGCGGTACCGTCGTGGCGGTTCAGTATGTCCCCGTGCACGGGGGACGTGATTCGCAGTGCTTGGCTCACTGTGGCCCTCCTGAGTAGCAGCTCGGGGGCTCAAGAGACGCACGGGACCCGCCGCCTCATGGCAAACATCGCTCCCGGTTACCCCTTGAGCCCGGACAGCGTTATCCCCTGGATGAAGTAGCGCTGGGAGAAGAAGAACACGAGCAGGCAGGGGAGCATGACCATCAGCGAGTAGGCCATGATCTGCTCCCACTTAGTCAGATACTGCTGCCTGAACCCGAGCAACCCTAGTGACAGCGGCCACATGACCGAGCGCTGCAGGTAAATGAGTGGCCCCATGAAGTCATTCCAGTGGCCGATGAAGGAAAAGATCGCCACTGCTGCCAGCGCCGGCCCGGCTAGGGGTAAGGTGATCTTCCACCAGATGACAGGCGGGATGGCGCCATCCATCGTCGCCGCCTCATCCATCTCCCGGGGAATGCTGAGGAAGAACTGACGCAAGAGGAAGATGTAAAAGGCGCTACCGAACAGCGACGGGACGAGCAACGGGCGAAAGGTATTCACCCACCCAAGACGGTGAAAGCCAACAAAGACGGGTATCATCGTCACCTGTCCGGGCAGCATCATGGTGGACAGCAGCAGAGAGAACCAGAGGTTGCGGCCCCGCCACTCAAGCCTAGAGAAGGCAAACGCCACGCAAGACGATGCTAGCAGGGTGGCGGCGGTGGGAAACAGGGTGATGATCAACGTGTTGCGCAGGTACCGAATCGTGGGAACCGACCTGATGGCGTCGGTGTAGTTCTGTAGCACGGGAGGGTCCGGGATCCACACGGGCGGGATGGCCCACACTTGCTCCGGTACCTTGAGAGAAGTGGACAGCATCCAAATGAAGGGAAACAGGAAAGTCAGGGCGAAAATGGCCATCAGGGCGTACAACACCACCACCCGGGCGATGATCATGACCCTGGCAACTCGATCCCGCTTTCGGCGACGCATCGTCCGCTGCACAAGCGTCTCAGCTATCATCAGTCCTCAGTTTGTGTCCATTATGCCTACTGCAAAACCGCCACACTAGGCAGCCCTGGCTCGCGAGGCTGGCATCTCGTAGTACACCCACTTCCCGGACGTGTAGAACTGCACCAGGGTAAAGGCCATGATGATGAAGAAGAGAACCCAAGCCAGGGCGCACGCGTACCCCATCTCGAAGTAACGGAAGGCACTCTCGTACAGGTAGAGGACGTAGAACAGCGTTGAGTTGACTGGGCCCCCGTTGGTCATGACGTAGGCCGAGGTGAAGACTTGGAATGAGCCTATGACCCCCATGATGAGGTTGAAGAAGATCGTAGGTGTGATCAGCGGCACGGTCACGAAGCGGATCTTGTGCCACCAACTGGCCCCGTCCACCATGGCAGCCTCGTACATCTCCTGTGGCACCCCCTGCAGGCCCGCCAGGAAGATGACCATCTGGCCACCGATGCCCCACATACTCATGAGAACCAGTGCCGGCTTCGACCAGTTGGGATCCATTAGCCAGACTGGTCCTTGGATGCCGACCCAGCCCAGCACCACGTTCACTAGCCCAAGGTTGGGGTCGAACAGCCAGAGCCAGAGCATGGACACGGCCACCCCTGACACCACCGAGGGCATGTAGTAGATGGTACGTAAGACGTTCTCCCCTGGCAGCCCCTGATTCAGCAAGATGGCAACGGTGAGAGCAAGGATCATAGACAACGGGACATGCAGGACGGTGTAGTACATGGTGTTATACAGGACGGTGAAGTACCTGGGATCCTCGAAGAACATCACCCGGAAGTTGTCCAGTCCCACGAAGCGGGGTGGCTGCAACACGCTGTAGTCCGTCAGGCTGAAGTAGACCGAGGCCAGCATTGGGCCCAGGGTGAGGGTGAAGAAGCCGACTATCCACGGGGCAGCCATGACGTTGCCCCAGAACTGCCGGGCGAGTCGCGGAGTGGCGAGGCGGGAGGAAAAGCCGGCTTGCCTTCCAAGACTTCGACCGGTTGCGCTCACGGTAGCCTCGTCCACATGGAGACACTCCCCAGGATGGGCCTGCAGAAGGCCAGATTGGGCTTTCTGCAGGCGCCGCTACTCAGAGAATCCCGCCAAGCCGACTACGAGCGTCCTTACACGTCAGGCCAGTTGGGGTACTCCGCCATGATGGTGTTGGTCTCCGTCTCGGCCTCGGCCAGGGCCTGTTCGATGGTCTTGGTGCCTAGGATAGCTGCCTCTACCATAGGCTGCAGGACCCGGTTGAGCTTCGCCCACGACGGATACAGGGGCTGGGGCTCGCCGTAGTTCCGCATGTTGCTAATCACCTTCTGCATAAGGGGCTCCTGCAGGTACTCGGCCTGCTCAAAGGCGGACTGGCGCGGAGGCAGGTAGCCAATATCCTGGTTGTAGGCGATCAGCGCTTCTGGGCTCATGTGGAGCTTCAGCAACTCCCAGGCTGCGTCCGGATGCTTCGAGGTAACGCCGATGGCGATCCAATCGGTGTTGGTCTTCGCAACTCTACGGGCCTTCATAGGCGGCTGCGGCACCGTGACGAACTGTAGCTTGTCGGGAGCGTGCCGCCTGACGTTCACCGCGTGGTTGCCCGGGTGTCCGTAGGCAATCACCCACTGGCCTGTAGCCAGATAGGGGATGGGCGAGTCCGGCAGTGGGGCGTAGCCTTGTGGCGTGATAGTGTTGTTGCGCTCCTTGAGCCAGCTAAGCGACCAGACGCCAGCCTCATTGTTGAATCCGGCCTTGCCATCCTTCACCACCATACCACCGCCGGAGTAGAGGACACCGAGCCACTCCTGCCGATCCATGTGGCACGAAGATCCCATGCGGACCACCTTGGTGCCATCGTGCACGGTACAAGCGATGGCGGCCTCCAGGTAGGCGTCCCAGTCCCAGTCATCCGCGATGGTAACACCTGCCTCGTCTGCAAGGTCCTTTCGGTAGCAGTAGTGCCGAGGGCTGGTCAACTGTGGCAGACCCCAGGTCTTGCCCTCCCACTGGCAAGTGGTCAGTGAAGCTTTGAGGAAGTCGTCTCTGACACCCCATTCGTCCAGCCGGTCATCCAAGACAATGGCGAGACCGTTCAGCGCGGCCAAGGGCACGAAAGCGGCACCCATCCTGTACAGGTCCGGCATGGAGCCGCCCGCCTTGGTGGTGAGGAGTTGCTCCTCGAGGCGGTTCCAGTCCAGTGGCAGGTTCTCCACCGTGGCGTTCGGGTACATCTCCTTTAGGAGCGGCGTGATGTTCTCATCCACGAATGCCAGATACTCGGGCGAGAAATCCACTAGAACCTCAATGGTGAAGGCCTCCTCAGTTCTCTCACCTCCAGATGGGGCCGCCGCTGCGGTAGCCTCGCCCTCAGGCCCTACAGTCGGCGCCGGAGTGGCCCCACCACAGGCTCCGAGAACAGACGCCCCCACGGCAGCAGCGAAACTAGTGGCGATGGCGCTAAGGACGGTACGTCGCGCGAGCCTACGACTTTCCATCGTTCCCTCCTTGGGGAAAGCAGTGGCGAAGATAGCCGCAGCTATCGGCCCGGAAAGGCCTCGCGAGCATCCTGGTAAAGCATTGTAGTTCGTGCGTAATCGGGCTGTCAACACCAACCCACTGTTTGGGCCACGGAAACAGTAAATAGCATATAACTAGGCCACTACGTCATATCTGACCATACCTATACAAAGTCCAGCTGGTGATACGCCCAGCGCGCCCATGGCAGCGCATCCACTACCGCCGCTAGGTCGGCTCCGCACGCGCCGGGCGCCGTCACCAGGCCCATCTCCAGGGCCGCCGTCAGGTCCAGCCGGCCCAACAGCAGCCGCGCCAGGCTCGACTCCTTCATCTCCAGCATCAGGCGCCGGCCCTCCCCTCCCGATGCACCATGGAGGATCACCTCCCGCTCGGGGGTCCAGACCGTGACCTCCAGCCCTCGCGTGGCTTCGGAGGGTCGCCATGCCGCCTCCGCCAGGCCCTCCGGGTCGAGCACGCGCCCCAGGATCATCATGCCCCCTCGTGAGCGCGCCCGGGGATGGAAGCCGAGCGCCTGAAGCACGGGCGCGTACGGGCTACCGCCCCCCAGGCGCGCGTGCGCGGGCACTCCTCGCTCGGTGGCCAGGTCGGCGTAGGCCGCCAGTAGCGGCAGGGCCACACTGAGGTCGCTGCCCTCCGTCGCTATCTCCAACAGGTGCAGCGCCGGCACCAGCTTCTCCTCGCCTACGATGGCATAGCCCCGCATGCTCCCCTCCGCCGGGACCTGCAACACCGACAGGTCCAGTGGCACCTCCTCGTATTGAGGCGTCTGCACCGCTACCTCGTAGTAGCCGCAGAAGCGAGGCGGGTAGCCCGCCTGGTTGCCGTAGGCGCTGCGGAAGAGGTCTACGGCCCTTTCCTGCTGCTCCAGGAACTCGGCATAGGCGACCCGTCTCACCCCTGCCGAAGGCCACACCGGCGCTGGCTCTCGCACCCACGAGGTCAGGTACGCCAGGTCCTCGTGGCCCGTCCGTCGGTAGAAGCGGTACGCCCGACTGCGTTCGTCCTCTCGGTAGACCATCATGGCCAGGCACCGTCCTCGCAGGAACTCAGCAGCCACTTCCATCAGGCGGGAGCCCACCCCCGTGCCCCTCACATCCTCGCGCGTGCAGACGGAGTACTCCCACGCCACTGGGACCGATACGCCCGGACGGATGAGGAAATCGCGAAACTGGAAGGGCACTGCCCCCACCACCTCGCCATCCCTGAGGGCCACGGCGGCGGTCACCTGGCCCCTGGACCAGTCCGCCCAGTACTCGGGCGACATGCGGGGGAAGACGCTGTCGTGCAGGCGCAGGAAGCTCTCGGCGTCCTCCGGTCGGTACTCCCGGTACTCCACCTTCGCCATCTGCTGCTCCCACTCCTCAATCAGCAATGCGGATGAGCGCTACAGCGTCGGCAGTGCTCTCCTGGATTCCTTTCTTATACACGAGGTCGAGGGCCGGTGGTAGGCTCCGACGGGCGCGAGGGCGGAGCACGGGCACAGCCGGCTGCGGCGGCCGAGTTGCCCCGCGGCCCTGTTGGCCGACAGACTTGAGGGGACGGCGTTACCTTGGCGCTTGTGCCCCGATATAACCCATAGAGAAGCCCTGCAAGCTGCGGCGCGGCGCCGAGAGGGGAACCGATGCCGAGTCTCTCACTGGCCCAACAAGGGGCCACGACCTCCGAGCCGGAGGACGCACGGCTGGTACAGGCAGCCCAGCGCGATCGGGCCGCCTTCGCCGACCTGTACGATCGTTACGTGGCCCGCGTCTACCGCTACCTCTACAGCCGCATCGGCGACGTGCACGAGACTGAGGACGCCACCGCCCAGGTTTTCACCGAGGCGCTGGCCGGGCTGGATGGCTACCGGGAGCAGGGGCGGTTCGCCCCCTGGCTATTCAGCATCGCCCGCCGGCGCGCCGCCGATCATCACCGTCGGCGGCAGCACGCTCCCCTGTGCGATGCCCTGACGTGTCCCAGCGATGACGACCCTCTGGCGACGCTGGTGCACGAGGAGGACCTGCGACGCCTGGCCGGCCTGCTGCGCGAGCTAGATGAGGAGGCGCAGGAGCTGCTGCGCCTGCGCTACGCCGCCGGACTGACCTATGGCGAGATCGGCCGGCTGGTGGGCCGCAGTGAGGATGCTGTCAAGATGGCTATTCACCGGCTGCTGCGCCGGCTGCACCGATCCTGGGAGTTGAGCGATGGTCCCAAGTGAGATGAACGACAGGGGCATACAGGCTACCGAGGAGGCTCTGGCTCGGCTGTTCGCTGCCGCCGAACCGGACCGCGAGTTTCTGCGAGCCCTGAGGGAGCGGCTGTTGACTAAGGGGGAGGGTGCGGCTGAGCCTGTCAGGCCGCCATCGCCGCCAAGGCAGCTGAGGGGGCTTGGCGCCCGTCTGGGAGCCTTCCTCGAGCGCCACGCCTGGGTTCCGGCGGCGCTGGCGCTCGCCCTCGTGCTGGCCCTGGCGGTGGCGCTGGGAGGGCCGGCCCAGGTGCTGGCCGAACTGGGCCGGCTGCCGGGCTACTTCTTCGGCATCGGCTTCGTGGACCTGACCGATACCCGGGCCCTTCCGGCCCCCGTGTCCGTTACCCGCGAGGGCGTCACGCTCACCGTGGAACAGGTGCTAGCCCAGCCGAACCGCACCGTCGTCCGTATCCGGGCTGAGGGGCTTCCTCCCCTGGCGGACGAGTCTCTGGCCGACGGCGATCCCGGCTTTCTCCTCCGGCTGCCGGACGGCAGCACCTTGGCCCCCACGGGGTGGAGAGCCCGCCGGGGCGAGGCCACCGTGGACTTCCCGCCCCTGCCGGCCGACGTGTACCGGGTGGACCTGCTGGTGGAGCGCCTTCCCATCGTGCTGCCCGGGACGGCGCCCGAGAACTGGAAGGTGGCTCTGGGACTGCACCCCACGAGCGGAGAGATGATGGGGGCCGGCTATACTGCCCCGTACACACCTGAGGACGCGACCGACAGCCACCACGGTGTCACCCTGCGCCTGCTGGAGGTGGCCCAGGGCCCCGAGAGCACCGCCCTCAACCTGCAGGTGAGCTGGCCGGACCCGGAGTGGCGCTTCCCCCGCCTGGGCTACGAGAGGACTGCCACCCTGCGGGACGACCTCGGCCACGTCTACTACGAGGGCGCCGGCCCCTCTGCCGCCAGCCTTGCGGCAGAGAGACAGGTGGCGGTGGCCATCGAAAGCCACGTCATCGAGCTCGGCGCTGCTCCCACACCGACGCCGCAACCCGGCAGCGAGATGTGCACCCTTACCTTCGGCCCGGTGTCGCCCGCGGCCAGCCGGCTGACGCTGATCGTAGACTCCATCGCCTTCAACGTCCCCCTCGAAGCCGAGTTCACCCTCGACCTGGGCGACGACCCCCAGCTGGGTCAGGAGTGGCCCCTGGATGTGTGGCTGGACGTGGCCGGGCTGCCCCTGCACGTCACGGGAGCGCGCCTGCAGCAGAACAACTACACGGGCGAGAACGAGCCCCCCTTCGCTCTAGCCCTCTTCACC
>JABLXR010000067.1 GCA_013178015.1 Anaerolineae bacterium | reverse complement strand
CGGTCAGCTCCGAGAAGTGCTCCACCAGACTCGCTCCAGCCATGACAGCCCCCTCTCCCTACATCGCTGCTCCCCACCTCCTGCAGGTTCCTTGCCTACACTAACCACTTAGATGCAATCGCCCTACTGTCCCGCTCACCGAGCAGCGAAAGCGGTGGAACTCCAGTATGCTGTCCACCACCAGGCCGAGGAACTCTTGGGCCCGCTCCGGCTGATCGAAGATGTCAGTGAAGAAGCCCTCCCCGCGCAGCTCCCAGGCAGTAGTGATGGGCCCCTCCAACCCGTAAGAGAAGCCTACCTCGCGGCCGGGGAAGGCGGCCCTCATCTTCTCCCAGAAGTCCAGGAAGAAGGGCGCCATACCGGCGGTGGCGAAGTCAACCGGTTGCCTGAGAGCCTGGATGCCCTCCTCCAGAGAGGTGTAGATGTGAGTGTGCGCCACTTCCCCGCCCTCGGGGAAGATGAGCTCCGACCCCAGGCCGTTTACGTGCCCGTAGCTCACGGCCGGAGTGGCGATGGGCACCGGCCCCACTGCGTCTCCGAATAGCTCATCGAGAATGGGTTGCCCCCGCCGGTATGCCTCGATGCAGGCGTCGGGGTCGAGGTTGAACTGCTCTATGGGGATGCCGGTCACCTCCCTGAGGGCGGCTTGGCTGCTCCCCACGTGCCACCGAAACCCTGCCTCCCGGCGGGCGTTCTCGTAATCCGGTCGGTACACTTCGCTTTCTCCTGATTCCCTTCCTTGCGCTGGCACGAGAGCGGGATACCCATGACGCGACAGGGCATCACCTCCGAGCTACCTGAGGAAACGGCCACTTAGCCGGGCCAACTTCGGCAGCACTAGCGCATCCACCACTCGCGCTAGAGCAGCTGTGCGGCCACAGCTTCCGCCGCCTCCAAAACCACCGGCTCCGCTTCCGCCGACAGCTTGGATGCGGGGGGACTGGCCTCGTATCCTCCCTCGGCATACTGCTCCGCCGTGGCCAGGTACCCCGCCCGACCGTTGTTCGAGTATCCGGCCACCAGCACCTGCTGCCAGCCCTCGATGCGCTCCTCCAGCCACAGACCGTACTCGACCACCGGCTCGCCCGGCAACGCTACGATGAGCACCTCGCCGATCCGCAGGGCTTGGATGGGATAGGGCAGGGGGTTGCCCTCGTAGTCCTGCAGGTCCAGGACCGTCTCGGCCCCGCCCAAGGCGCTGCCCACGGCACCTCCCGCCCGGCCCTCCAGGGTGCCAGCCCGTGAGGCCGCCCTCACCGCCGCCCCACCGAGCGAGTAGCCGCACCAGCGTAGGTCCTCCTCGTCGCCGCTGCGGAACCCGTCGCCGCCGCCGAGATTGGCCCGGATGTTGCCGGTGCACCCTTGCATGAACATGGGAGTGCACCCGGGCCCAAAGGCCAGCGATACCAGCTCCTGAGCATAGCCGGGGAAGTCAGCGCTGATGGCCAGGTTCTCAGAACGCAAGGCGTTGGCGTGGCAGACAGCATGGAAGACCACGGCCGCCGGCCGAGCCTCAGCCGTGTCAAAACGCAGCACCCGCACGCGCCGGTCAACCACACCCGCC
This sequence comes from Anaerolineae bacterium, assembly GCA_013178015.1. Taxonomy (NCBI): domain Bacteria; kingdom Bacillati; phylum Chloroflexota; class Anaerolineae; species Anaerolineae bacterium. Next base: position 16,471 of record JABLXR010000067.1, on the reverse strand, counting down.
TCGTTCGGGGCCATGATCACCTTTCCCTCGGCGCTTAGGCGCCTGCGATTGACGTTGAACTCTATAGCGTCCTCGGCGTAGAAGACCTCGGCCGGGACGAGCTCTCGCAGGGCCACCTGGGCCGCGCCGGCGAGCTTCTCCACTACCTGCGAGAGGTAGCAGTCGTACTTCCGAGTGTCGGGCCCGGCGTGGGTGTGAGACCAGTTGACCAGCGTCTGCACCTCGGGGACGCCAGCTGCTTCTCTCACCCCCTTGCGTATGGCCTGAGTGTGCTCCCATGACAGCCCAAGCAGGTCGAGCGTCACGACGGCGGAACGCGTCTGCCCATTGTCGAGAAGGAGCAGTCGACCCAGCAGGGGATCGTGTACGTCATTGCTGGGCTCCTTGCGGGCGCCATACCCGCCCAGTTCGTAGCCCACTGGCGGCGTTATGTCAACGCTGACCGCGGCTGCCATCAGGGTGCCATTGCCCCGTTCGTTCTGCACTGATGCCTCCCAACCTAGTACTCTGAGCTCTTGTGGTATTGCCTGTCGGGCCAGGGGCTCTAGGGTTGCCCATGTGCGGGGGCAGTGCACAGGACTGCAGGCGCGGGACCGGTGGCCACGGTCTCGCAGGGTCCGCCTCTGCGTGCCCCCAGGCGGCTACAGGTGCCGCCCTCACTTCTCCCCGAAGTTGGCCCTAGCCCTTCTTGCTATGGGTTCAGACCCCCTACTTCTCCAGCCCCAGTACCCGCAGGGCGTTCTTGTAGGTGATCTTCTCAAAAGCCTCTCGGGTGATCTTGCCCTGGGACAGGAGCTCCTTCAGGAAGTCGTGGTGAGGCATGCGCAATTCTGGCCGGCCGAAGGACTCGTCCGTGCCGAACAGCAGCCGATCCTGGAACTCATTGATGAAGCGCACGCCGTAGTCGGGGTCGCGGCTAAGAGCGTTGTGCCCACTCCCCGCCGAGATGTCCCCGTACAGATTGGGGTACTGGCGCAGCAGCCTGGGCAGCGCGCCCTCCTCCGCGATCGGCCCTTTGGGGTAGCGCATCTTCTCTTCCACGGTCAGCCCCGCCCCGATCTCCGCCCAGAAGCCCTGTCCGTGGCCGATGACGGTGGTCTGGGGAGCCTCCCGCAGCAGGCGGGCCAGGCCTATGGCTCCGGGATGGTCCTGCAACCCGTAAGTGCCGGGAAGGTAGCCCACGTTATGGATGAGAGCTGGTAGGCCGCGGTCCCCGATCTGGCGGAACATGTTGACCGTACGGGGGTCGTCAATGGGGACGTTGCTAGTGATCTCGCCAATGCCCAGGCATCCCTGCTCCTGGAACCAGTCCAGCAGCGGCCCGAAGTCGGCATCGGGCTCATTGCCCATCCAGCGCACGTCCAGGTTGCCGAAGGGGATGATTCGGTCCGGATACTCCTTTGCCTTGAGAACCTGGTCCCGGATCGAGGTGCCGGGGTAGTAGAGGAAGTGGGCGTTGAAGGTGGACTCGGGAGTGCCAGCGGCCGACCCCGCCAGCATGACCACCTTGTCCACCCCTCGCTCCACGAACCGGGCGATCCCTTCCTCCCAGGTAATGGGGTTGGCTAGGTCCTCGGGCTTGATAGAGCGCTGGCCGCTGTGGTAGTGGAAGTCGATGAGCATGAGGTGGCTCCTGCAAGGGGTGACTTACGATTCGTGACGCGAGAGGGGCAGGCGTAACCTGCCCCTCATGGCTGATCCGATGCTGCCGCTAGACCTGTTCGCCGCGCCGCCAGACCTGGAAGGGCCAGGTAATGCCCTCGTGGTGCGAACGGTAGTCGGCGGGCGGATCCTCCAGTACGTTGACCATGTCATTCTTGGCCAGGCAAGGGTTGATACCTATGCGGCAGGTGCCAATGATGAATAGCTCCTCGTTGTGCCTTCCGAGAATGCGACGGCCAAGCTCCAGCCGCTTCTCCGGATCGGGTTCACTCTTGAGCTGCTCGTACCACTCGATTATCTCCCTGATCAAGGGCGGCGGCTCCTCGCCGGCCTCGTGGTTAATGGCCCACTGAGCAAACAGAGGCCCCCAATAGCAGCTGCCGTAGGGCACGTACCAAGTGGGATCCAGAATCCAGTTCAGCCCGGCGCAGCCGTAGGAAGGCATCATGCACTCGTTAGCCTGGGCTCGCTGCGCCCACAGTGAGCGCTCGATCTCCTTCGCTGTCGCCTCAATGCCCAGCTCCCGCCAGTACGCAGCTACCTGGCTGAAGATGTCTATGAGCAGGCCACCCTCCTCGCTCGGATAGCATTCCAGCAGCAGCTGCAGACGCTCGCCATCCGGCCGAAGGCGGAAGCCGTCGCCATCCCGCCGATCCAGACCGGCCTTGTCCAAGTACTCGTTCGCCAAGTCCACGTCGTACTCCAGGGCGGTGGAGCCGTAGCCCTCCACCCAATGGGGGTCAGCGGGGCTGCCGGCCGGGTTGTACGGGGTGGCCATACCGTACCAGAAGAGGTCGTTCATCTCATCTCTGTTGATCCCGTGCGACAGACCGTACCGGAAATCACGGTTCTGGAATACTTCCCTGAGACCCAGATCGCCATAGCTCTGGTTGACATAGACTGTGCTGCCGGTGGAAGGAGACTGCCACTCCAGGATGGTGTAGTTGCCATTCTCCTCGTTCTCCACCAGTAGGCTGTAGTCGGAGAAGCCCAGGTGCCGGTACTGGAGATCGATCTCGCCAGCGATGGCCCGCATGAGGCACATCTCATTGTTGGACGAGAGCTCGTTTATCAACCGGTCGAAGTAGGGCAGCTGCTTGCCCTCCGTGTCCACCTTCCAGTAGTAGGGGTTGCGAACCAGGACCATCCGCTCGCCGGGGAAAGGCTGCTCCACCTTCCAGGCCCAGAGCACCGGCAAGTCGGGGTTGTTTTGGTCGTCCCTACGGTTGGCAAAGAGCTCGTACCAGTGCTCGAAGTTGGCCGCCTTTACCTTCGCAGCCAGCTCGTCTGCATCAGCATAGTCGGGATGGAATTGCGAGAGATAGTGCTTGGGCGCGATCAGGTCCGACCCGCGGAAGCAAAGCGTCTCGATCAGAATGCCGTGCGGAACTTCGAAGGTGAAGCTGACGGTGTAATCATCGATCTTCTCAATCGCAGGCGGCCTTCCGCCCGAGGTCAGCCAGCTGGGGTAGCTGGGGCTCAGCTCCTTGTTCAGGGCGATTGCCTCTTGCCAGAACAGGATGTCGTCGGCCGTGAAGGGCTCGCCATCGGACCACTTCATGCCACGGCGCAGACGGAACGTGTAGGTCTTGCCGTCCGGGCTAATGTCCCAACCGGTGACCATATTGGGGATGGGCTCCAGCCTGCCCGTACGGTAGTCCCAACGCGCGAAGTTGTCCCAGAGTATGACACGGTTGCCGGTCAAGTCAGTGGGGCCGGTGAGGGTGCGACGGAGATCACCGGAGTATTGGCCCACCTCATGGTAGCACTCGACCACAAAGGGCTCGGCCGGCAGCCGCTCTTCCACTGGCGGCAACTCGCCAGCCGCCACCTTCGCCGCCAGGCTCGGGGCCTCCGAGTACTTGGACACTGGCGCCGTCTCTGCTGGCGCAGGAGCCACAGTAGCCTCGCTCACCGGAACGGCAGTAGCCTCCGGCTCCTGGGTGGGGGCCGGCTGCGGTGACGCACCGCAGGCGACCATCACCCCCGCGGTGGAGGCAAGACCCGCTACTCGGAGAAACGAACGTCTGGTGATTGTGCCTTCGAACATGCTCTTTCTCCTGCCGTAGGGCAGCACGCACGGTACCCTACGCCTCTAGAGTGGGGCCACGAGCCTGGACGCCTAGTCCCCTGGTCAGCCTGCACGCGGCGCCCCAGGCGTGCAGGCCAACGGCGGTATCACCCCCCTTCCCTCACCATCCGCCCACGAGGAACCAGGGGCGCCCTCAGTGGCGGGCGCCCCTGCCCCTGATAGCGTTACGCTTCCTTCCTCCACATCTGGAACGGCCAGCTGATGGACTCGTGCAGGGTGCACCAGTCGCCTACTGCCTTCTCCATCACGTTCATCATGGTGTTGTGACGGATCATGGGCAGGATGCCCACCAGAACGGTGCCAATGATGTAGATTCGCTCGTTGTGCTGGTCCAGTATCTTGTGGCCCAGCTCCTCGCGCTTGGCCGGATCCGGTTCGGCCTTGAGCTCCTCGTACCAGGTGATGAGCTGCTTGATGTCGTCCGGCGGCTCCTCTCCGGCCTCGGGGTTCAGCGCCCAGGGGGCGAAGCCAGGCGCCCAATACGAGGTGCCATAGGGCACATAGACGCTGGGCGCCAGGGTCCACTGGATCTCGTCAATGCCATAGGCAGGCATGTCAATCTCGTTGCCCAGAGCCCGCTGAGACCAGAGCGAGCGCTCGATCTCCTTGGCGCGGGCATCCAGCCCCAGCTCTTGCCAGTAGGTGGCCACCTGGCTGAAGATGTCATAGGCAGGAGCGCCCAGCTCAGCCGGGTAGTTCTCCATGAGGAACTGCAGTCGCTTCCCATCGGGCCGCAGGCGATAGCCCTCGCTGTCGCGCTGGTCCAGCCCTATCTCGTCCAGCAGGGCATTGGCCCGATCCGGGTCGTACTCGACGCAGTTCTTGCCGTAGCCTTCCTTCCAGTACAGGCCGCCTGGCCGGCTGACCGCGTTCATCGGCTCCCCGATGCCGTTCCAGAAGAGGTCTATCATCTCCGGCCGGTTCATCCCGAGGGACAACGCCTGCTTGAACCTCACGTCCTGGAACAGCTTCCGCAGTTCCAGGTCCTTGACGCTGTGGTTGACGTAGATCGTGGGCAGAGATCCGCCCGTCCACTGGAGAACGGTGTAGTTGCCCCGCTCCTCGTTCTCCGTGAGGAAGGAGTAGTTGGCAAAGCCCATGTGCCGGTACTGGTAGTCCACCTCGCCGGCCACGGTCTTCATGAGCACCGCCTGCTGCTCCTGGGCGATCTCAGCCACGAAGCGGTCGAAATAGGGAAGCTGGTTGCCCGCAGTGTCCACCTTCCAGTAGTACGGATTGCGGTGCGCCACCAGGCGGCCCTGATCTGGGGTGACCTCCACCTTCCAAGGCAGCAGCACTGGCAAGTCCTTGTTGTTGTAGGCACTGTTCCGGTTGGCCAGAAGCTGGTACCAATGCTCGAACTTGGCCTCTGCCACCCTCTTGTCTAGCTCCGCCTTCTCCACATAGCTCGGATGGAACTGGGAGAGGTAGTGCTTGGGGGCGATCATCTCCGAGCCGCGGAAGGCGGTGTACTCGAGCAGGAGCCCGTAGGGCTTGGCGAAGGTGAACTTGACCGTGTAGTCGTCGATCTTTTCCACTACCGGGGGCTCGCCACCCACCATCAACCAGGAGGGGAAGACCGGGTTCAGCTCCTTGTTGAGGGCCATGTCCTCGTACCAGAACATGATGTCGTCGGCGGTGAAGGGCTCACCGTCGGACCACTTCATGCCCTCGCGCAGGTGGAACACATAGGTGGCCCCGTTATCCTCGATGTCCCAGCTCTTGGCGATGTTGGGGATGGTGCGTATCTGGCCGGTGGTGTAGTCCCAGCGGGTGAAGCCCTCGCGGACCTGGGTGAACCAGTCGCCGATATCGGCGCTGGTGGTGTTAGCTCGACGAATGGTGTCGCAGTACTGCCCCACCTCGTAGATGGGCTCGACGATCAGCGGCTCCTTCGGCAAGCGCTCCTCTACCGGAGGCAGCTCCCCCGCGGCCACCTTCTCGGCCAACATGGGCGACTCGTTGTACTTAGAGACGGGGGCCGCTGTAGGCTCAGGCGCAGCGGTAGCCTCGGCCGGCACGGCGGTGGGGGCAGCGGTGGCTTCGGGCGCGGCCGTGGCCTCGACCGGCGCCGGCGTCGGCTGGGCGGGGGCGGCTCCCGCGCAGGCAGCCGCCAGACTGGCGCCGGCGGCCAAGCCGGCCACAGTGAGGAAACCACGTCGAGAGAGTCTGTTCTCAGCCATGCTTCTCTCCTCAGTGCTGCGGACACAGCAACAGCCCGAACATAGGGCGATGCTGTAGGTCGGCCCGATAGGATCGGACTTCGTCAGCCTTACTCTTCTGGTGGACACCTCCTTCAGGTCGGGTAGACGCGCGAACAGGCGAGGCAATACCGCCACCCCACAGGGTGGCACGGGGCCTGGTTGGCGTTGACAAGCCCATTGTAGCCACCCGAAGGAGGCATTTCAATCCCCTTCTGGCGCTTGGTTCGAGGCCAAGCGACTCGCCCTCGGACGCCTCACCCAGAAGCCAGGTCCCTCATAAGCGAGCTGAGTGCGCTCTCCAGCACCGCGATGCCCCTGTGGTACTCCTCCAGGTCCAGGTGCTCATCGGGAGTGTGATCCAGATCGGAGTCTCCCGGACCGTAGGCCACGATGGGGCAGTTCCAGACCGGGCCCACCACGTTCATGTCCGAGGTCCCCATCTTGACTGAGAATCGAGGCTGGCCGCCCTGGGCACGGACGGCGGCCAGGAAGGCACGCACCAGAGGCGTGTTCTTGTCCGCCCGATAGGCCGGTTCGTAGCCGCGGAAGCCCAGCTGTGCCGGTCTCGCGGCCTCGACGGCCGGGCCCCGGAAATCCGCCACTGGGAAGCCAGGCGGAAGCCGCAGGGCCACCTCCATATCCACCCATTCGCGCAGGCCATCGCTCCCCGACTCGAACCGTCGCAGAGCGCTGTCCACCCGATCGAAGCGGCGGGGCTGGTGGGCACCGTAGGCATCGGCGAATCCTCGTACCCACAGCCAGAAGTTCACCGCCCGCTCGCAGACCGTCGCCTCATCTCGGGCACTGTGAGCAGCGTCGGATTCCAGGTGGTAGTCCAGCAGCAGGCGGCCCTTGTACCCGATCGTCACTCGGTCCCAGCCGCTAGGCTCCCCGATCACGACCGAGGCCGGCGAGTAGCGTCCCAGGATGTGCCGGGCTCCCGCCGAGGTAGCTGCCTCCTCCTCGACCGCACCTACTATGGCCAGCTTCACGCCGCGAGGCGGGTCCACCCGCGAGGCGGCCGCGATGAAGGCCGCCAGTGGCCCCTTGGCATCCACCGCCCCTCGTCCATAGAGGAGCTTGCCCACCCGACGAACCGCGATCTCCCCCTGAACGGTGTCCATGTGACCCAGCAGCACCACCTCTACCTGGCCCTCGCCCCGCTCACCGACCGCGTTCCCCACCTCGTCCACCCAGGCGCGGAACCCCAGACCAGCCATCGCCTCGGCCAGATAGCAGGCCAGCTTCCCTTCGCGCCCGGAGGGGCTGGGGATAGAGAGCATCCGCTCCAGCAAGGCAACCGGATCCAAGCTCACCTCAGGACTTCGGCCACCGCCTCGGCCACTTGGTCCAAGTCCTCCAGCTCGATCACCAGGGGCGGAAGGAAGCGCAGCACTGTGCTCCCGGCCGGCAGAGCCAGCACCCCCCTCTCCATCAGCGCCTCCAGGTAGGGCTGCACCTTGGTCCGGCATTCTACCCCGACCATCAGCCCCAGCCCACGCACGTCTCGGATGACCCGCGCATTGATGGCCCGCAGCCGCTCCCGGAAGTAGAGACCCTTCTCCGCCGCCTGGCGTGGCAGACCGGTGCGCTCCAGGTAGTCCAGAGTGGCAATGGCAGCAGCGCAGGCGAGGGGATTGCCCCCGAAGGTGGAGCCATGGAGCCCCGGACGTAACGCCTCCCGCACCTGCCGCGTGAACGCGACCGCGCCCATGGGTACTCCCCCGGCGATCGCCTTCCCCATGGTCATGATGTCGGGCACCAGGTCATGGTGCTCGCAGGCAAACATCCTGCCAGTGCGCCCGAATCCGGTCTGCACCTCGTCCACCACCAGCAGCGCCCCCCGCTCCTGGCACAGCTGTCTGAGGCCCTGGAAGTAGTCGGCGCTCCCGGGCCGCACGCCGCCCTCGCCCTGCACCACCTCCACCACCACCGCTGCGGTGTCCCCATCCACGACTTCAGACATGGCCTCCAGCTTGTCGTAGGGCACGTGCTTGACCCCTGGCACCAGAGGCTGGAAGGGTTCGCGGTAGTCCTTCTCCCAGGTGAGGCTGAGGCTACCCAGCGTGCGCCCGTGGAAACCGCGCATGGTGGCCACGATGCCCGTGCGCCCGGTGGCAACCCGGGCGAACTTGAGGGCCGCCTCCACCGCCTCCGTCCCTGAGTTGCACAGAAAGGCGTAGTCCAGCCCCGGCGGGGTCACGCGCGCCAGGCGCTCCAGCAGAGCGGCCCGCCGATCGTTGTGGAATATCTCCGGGCAGGTCAGCAATGCTCTGCTCTGCTCCTGGATGGCCTGCACCACGTCCGGGTTACAGTGACCAAGGTTGGCCACCCCATGCCCCCCCACGCAGTCAATGTACTCCCGACCGGCGTCGTCCCAGACGCGGGCACCCACCCCCCGCACTAGGGTAATGCCCCGTTTCGGGTAGACTCCGGCGGTGTACTGGTCCTCAATGGCGGCGTAGTCAACTCTCGACTGCATCATTCACTCCGATACGGGCTACAGCGCCCAGGCCACTCGAACAACGAGCGGCAGGCGCCGCCTGCGCTCAATGTCGCTCGCCCGCCAATCTTGCTGACCCGCAGCTTCGGTTCTCTTCTGCTCCCACGACACGGCGATGTACTCGGCCAAGGATTCCGAGTCCGGCACGGGGAGACGGCCTCAGCGGAGGCCCTGCACATGGACCTCGCCGCTTCGAGCGTGCTCTGGGTGGCTTCATCCCGGTTCCGCCCGTCGCCATGAAACCCGCAGAATCCGCTGAGTGGGCGCAGTAGTCCCCGCCTGCCTTCTCGATTACAGTGAGGAACCGATGCATTGCCACCCCTCGGTCCTCTGGCAGGGCCCAGACAGAAGACCGTTTCGGCCGAACAGAACGGCTACCGGTGTCGCTTCCCTATCCCCTATGACCTGTTCCCTATAGCCTGCACCGTCGTCCCTTCGCCCGCCAGCGCCCGGCGGATGGGCTCGTCCACCCGAGCATCCGCCAGCACTACCCGCCCCACGCCGGCCCGGACCGCCTCCACCACCGCGGCTGTGCCCTGCATACAATGCTCCGCGCTCGGGCGGCCGTCGTGGCAGAACCGGAGCCTGGCCGTGGCAGCCATGCGGTCAGATCGAAGACCAGAGCTCCAGCACCCTCGAGCGCACCTGCTGCCAGTCATCATGGTTCAGTGCTCCCAGGCGCCGTTCCACCAGCCCCTTCTCCAGCGTCGCCAGCTTGTGCAGGCGAACGACCGACGGAAGCAGGAGTCCTGCTTCCTGCCAGGCTGACACCTCCACGTCGAAGGGCGTCTGACAAGCCTGGCTGGTCACGCGGCTTACGACAATGTCATCGTCGTCAACATCCAGCATAACAAGCGCCGGGCGCCGCTTCGCCCCCACTGCGTCAGCGAAAGGGAACCTCAGGAGGACAATCTCCCCCGGGCGATACCTGGCCACGGCCTAGATTGTGTCGTAAACCGCGTCTGCCGCGGCATAGCCGGAGAGAAACTGCTGCGCCGCCAGTCGGGACCATGCCTCTCCCTCTTCACGGTCTCCGGGCTCATTGAGGAGCACTATCACTCGGACCACACCGTCGCCCGGCAACTGCTTCAGCACGTGTTCGGGCAACTGAATCTTCCCTCCACGGAGCACCTTCACAGGAAACTCAAACGCCTTCATAACTCGCTCCTTTGGTCTTCCCTCGTCGGCCACCCCTCGAGCGCCACCAGAGCCCGCCGCGCGCCTGGTTCGGCCGTGGCTTGCACTCACGCCACCGTCGTCCCTTCGCCCGCCAGCGCCCGGCGGATGGGCTCGTCCACCCGAGCATCCGCCAGCACTACCCGCCCCACGCCGGCCCGGACCGCCTCCACCGCGCCCAGCACCTTCACCTTCATCCGCCCCTGGGCAAACTCCATGTACGCGTCAGCGTCGGCAACGTCCACCCGCCGAATGAGGGTGCTCTCGTCCGGGAACGACCGCAGTAGCCCGGGCACGTTGGACAGCAACACCAGAACCTCGGCTCCCATAGCCTCCGCGATGGCGGCGGCAGCCCGGTCGCCATCCACATTGATGGCTTCGTTCTCGTGGGAGATCGCGGGCGGAGACACCACGGGTGTGTACCCGGCATCCAGCAGCAGCGTCAGCAGGCCGACGTTGACTGTGTCCACCCTGCCCGAGAGGTCATCTCGTATGAGCACCCGCTTACCCCCGACCAGAGCCCGGATGGCCTTCTTGCGCGGCCCTTCCAGGAGCCGGCCGTCCAGCCCTGACAGACCCACAGCATTCACTCCCAGGGCCTGCAGCTTCTCGACAATCATCTTGTTCATCCTGCCGCAATACGCCATCTCGAAGATCTCGATGGTCTCGCGGTCGGTGCGCCGGCTCTCGAAGCCCGACTCCGAAGTGATGAACTCCGGCGGATGGCCCAGCTTCTCCGCCAGCCGGTTCGTCTCAGCGGACCCCCCATGCACCAGGATGGCCCGCCTTCCCTCCTTCAGCAGGCGGGCCAGGTCGCCACAGACGGCATCGTAGTCTATGCCCTCGCTGCCGCCGACCTTCACCACCACTAGCGCCTCAGCCATGACACCACCACCCCCAGAACTTGCGCCACCTTGCCAATCACCCAGGCCTTGGCCCGATGATACCATCTGACCCCGTACCGGTGGGCGAAGGATTGCGCCGCCTGCTCCAACGATACCCCGTCCCCCTCCCTCTCGCGCAGGTAGTAGTGGTGCTCCTGCACCCACAGGTACAGATCACCTTCGGTCCGGCCAGGGAACCGGCTCATGATGTTCGTGCGCCGGATCACCTCCACTGTGGGCAGGTACACCCGCTCATACCAGGACCTCACCGCCTCCTCGAAGGCGACCGGCTCTCCTCGCTCCTGGCCCAGGAAGTACCGATGCCCATCCAGGTGCCGCTCCAGGGCGTCGTAGGCGCCAGGAGCGGTGAGGCGGATGTCGGTGCCCAGGATCTCGTCCAGGCGAGTACGCTTGAGGAAGTCTAGGTGCTCCTCCTCCACTAACAGCCGCCTGACGTCCACGCCCGGGTCCAGCCGAATGCGCGATGGGCAGTCCACCACCCACGCGTCTATGAACTCAGCGCCGTGCCGGCGGGCGACGCTGACTCGGTGGTTGCCGTCCCGCACGAAGTAGACGTCCCCCACCTTGTATAGCTCTATGGCCGGGATGTTCTCCATACGGATGAAAGCCGCATCTAGGCTTTCCCACCGGCTCTCCGTGTCCGTGTGCAGAGGTAGGAACTCGCGGTCGAAATCCTGGTACCGTCCCTCGCTGCCCACGATCTTGTTCAGAGGTACTGTCTCCAGCCGGCCCATGGCACAAGTCTGCACTCCCAGACGGCGCTGCACCTCCTTGAAGGAAAGCAGGTCCACCGGCTCGCCGGAAAGCAGGCTTCGTATCTCATTGACAAAGGCCTCCTTTCGCGCCTCCCGGAAGTGCTGTCGCGCCTGGAGCCTGGAGTCCCGATCATAGGACGCCATTGCGTGCCTCCCGTCGTGAGCAGAAGAATGTCAGTCGAGCAGGCTCTCGTCGGGTATCTCTATCAGCCGATAACGAAAGGCATTGAGTACCTGGGTCTCCCGGTACAGGCTCTCGGTTACCACACCGGGCGTGTAGGCATGAATGTGCCCGTGTATCAGGTAGCGCGGCCGGAAACGATCCATAAGCCAGACGAAAGCCTTGAACCCTCGATGGCAGAGGTCGGCGGCGTCCTGTATGCCGAAGGGGGCAGCATGGGTCACCAGGATGTCTAGATACCGGCCATGACGCCACCGGTTCAACAGAAGACGTGGCGCCAGCTGCAGTGCCTTGAGCCGCATCTCGGCCTCGGTGTACTGGTGCGGACCGTCGCTGTACCGCATGGACCCTTCCAGCCCGGCGATCAGCAGTCCCCGCTCCTTGACCACGCGACCGTCTATGTTGACGCACCCTTCCGGCTCGGTCTTCACCTCTCCCGAGGCTGACATTTGCGCCTGGGCGTGGTTGCCCCGCACGTAGAGCAAGGGCACGTTGAGCACACTGACGATGAACTCCAGGTAGTAGATGGGCAGATCGCCGCAACTGAGGACGAGAGAGACGTCACTGAACCGCTGCTTGAGGATCGGCCCGTAAAGCCGCTGGTCCACCTCATCCGCGATCGCCAGGATGCGCAAACCCTCTCCAATCAGGCTGACACATGACGCGTGACGAGTGATGCGTGATTAGCGAGCATCCACCCGGCACGTGACACGCTTTACTCGTCGCGCATCACGTATCACGTATCACGTGTCACGCATCACTTCCTACACCGGATGCAGCCCGGTGAACTCCAACCCAGCGCGCTCGTCCAGGCCACACATGACGTTCATGGCCTGCACCGCGTTGCCCGCCGCTCCCTTCATCAGGTTGTCTATGGCGGCCAGGATCACCACCCGGTTGCTCTCCGGGTCCACCTCGAAGCCCACATCGCAGAAGTTGCTGCCCACCAGGATCTTGGGCTCCGGGTAGCGGTAGACCCCGCGCCGGTCCCGCACCAGACGTATGAATGGCTCGGCGCCGTAGGCCTCCCGGTAGATGCTCCAGAGGTCGCGTTCGGCCAGGCCTTCCTTAAGGAAACAGTGGGCGGTGAGAAGGATGCCCCGCACCAGCTCGATCGCCGTGGCAGAGAAGTGGATCTCTGGCCAGCCGTGAAAGGCCAGCTCCTGCTGCATCTCGGCCTGGTGCCGGTGGCCCGTAGGCGCGAAGGAGCGCACCGCCCCGCTGCGCTCGGGGTGGTGCGAGGCCAGGCTGGGGGTGTTGCCACCCTCAGACGACCCCACCTTCACCTCTACCACCGCCCGCTCCACCAGCCCGCGCTCGTATAAAGGCTTCAGGCCTAGGATGGTCACGGTGGCGTTGCAGCCGGCCCCAGTGGCGTATCTGGAGGCCCGGATCTCCTCCCGGTGCAGCTCGGGAATGCCATATACGAACTTCGACAGCCACTCCGGGTGGGGGTGCTCGCGTCCATACCAGCGAGGATAGGCAGCCGGCTCGCGAAGCCGGAAGTCGGCACTCAGGTCAATCACCCTGGGCGCCAGCCTGGCGAACTCCTCGATGCGGTCCATCGCCATGCCGTGGGGCAACGCCAGAAAGAGCAGGTCACAGGGCTCCAACTCGCTCAAGGGCACGAACTTGAGCGATGTAGCCCCGCGCAGGTTGGGGTGCACGCTGTACACGTAGCGACCGGCGGAGCTCTCTGCCGTCACCTGCCCCACCTCGACTTCGGGATGCCCCAGAAGGAGCCGTAGGAGCTCGCCCCCTGCGTACCCCGATCCGCCGGCGATGGAGACCTTCATGGTGCCCGTCCTTCCCCCACGGCCACGACGTAGTCCACGATCCGCCCAGGGATGTCAACGCCTGTGGGCGCAATGCTGTTGCGAAACTCCATGGTGTGGTTGACCTCGTTCACCAGATAACCTCGGTCCCCGGCCTCGAACACGTCCACTGCCACCACCCCGCCACCCACGGCCCGCGCCGCCCGCACGCACAACTCACCCAGCTCGTCCGTAACCGGGCAGTTGGAAGCTTTGCCCCCTCGGGCCGTATTAGTGATCCAGTGGGGCGATTCGCGGTAGATGGCGCAGATGGTCTCGTCCCCGACCACGAAGGCCCGAATGTCCTTGCCCCGCTTGTCCACGTACTCCTGCACGTAGACGATACCGTGCTGGTAGCTGCCCAGGACTTCCTTGTGCTCGATCACAGCCTCCGCCGCTTCGCGGTCGTTGATCTTTGCCAGCAGGCGCCCCCACGACCCCACCACCGGCTTGAGCACCACGGGATAGCCGAACTCCTCGATGGCCGCCAGCGCCGACTCAGGCGTCAGAGCCAACTTCACCCGCGGCTGCGGGATGCCGGCAGCCGCCAGCAGCGAAGTGGTATACAGCTTGTCGCCGCAGTCGCGCACCACTTCGAAACGGTTGACGGTGCGAATCCCCCAGTCGTTCAGTACTTTGAGGGCGTAGAGGGCATGGGATTGGTTGACGCAACGCTCGAGCACAACGTCGTAGGCCAGGGGGCCTGGCCCCCCGGTCACGTCGAACACGAGGGCCCGATCGTCCAGGAGCTCGTATGCCACCCCGCGCCGGTCGAGTGCCTCCAGGAGAAGCTTCTCTTCCACCCGGACCCGCGAGTACAGGAAGCCGACCCGCATGTTGTGGGCTACTCGCCCCAGTCCTCGTCTTCTTCAGGAGCCACCTCGACCCGCAGTGGCTCCAGGCCGGTTACCTCCAGCTCCACCGCGCAGTCAGGGCACTCTACGATCTCGCCGCTGATGACATCGTCCTCCAGCTCTACGATGGCCCCACACTCGGGGCATTCCACTTCCTTAGCCATTGCCTGTTCCTCCGCCACTTGTATCGTCCCCACCAGCCGGGGGCTGGGGCTCTTCTCCTCGCCCGGCCCTGACCACCAACACCACGATCACCGCAATCAGCGCCAGCACCAGGGGCACCAGGCACAAGAGTCCCAGGATCAGAAGCTCGACCGAGCCTACATGCGCCATCCTACGCCTCCGTCAAGGGCTGGTCTCGTGCCGTCCCACGCTGGCGCCAGCGCCAGTCTCGTAGGGGCGAACCTCGTGTTGCCCGCCACACCCATCAGCGTGTCCCAGATTCCACGGGCGAACACAAGGTTCGCCTCTACGACGACATGACAACGACTAGGGCGCTACGCTCACCTCTGGTCCGCCCGCCACACCCATCAGCGTGTCCCAGATTCCACGGGCGAACACGAGGTTCGCCCCCACGACGACCCGATGAGTTCCCCAGCACGCCGCCTGCGAGGCTCGGTCCGATCGCGCTACATGAAGGGCCGGATCATCTAACATCCCGCAGCCGAATGGTGGCCACAACTCACCTTACTCCCTGATCTCGCTACGCCGACATGCGGCCGATGACCGCCCGGCTGACATCCTCCGTCGCCGCGCTCCCACCGAGGTCCGGCGTACGCGGGCCATCTCGCAGCGTCGCCAGCACCGCCTGCCGCACCTTCTGAGCCGCCTGGGCCTCGCCCAGGTACTCCAGCATCATGCCCGCCGCCAGAATGGCAGCGCTGGGATTGGCGATGCCCTTGCCGGCAATGTCCGGCGCCGAGCCGTGCACCGGCTCGAACACTCCGTGCTTCTCGCCCACGTTGGCCGAAGGGGCCAGGCCTAGCCCCCCCACCAGCCCGGCGGCCTCGTCGGAGAGGATGTCGCCGAACAGGTTAGTGGTCACCAGCACATCGAACCGTTCCGGTTCGGTGACCAGCCTGAGGGCAGCGGTGTCCACCAGCATCTCCTCGACCGCCAGGTCCGGGTACGATCGGGCCACCTCAAAAGCTACTTCGCGGAACAGCCCGTCGCTCTCCCGCAGGACATTGGCCTTGTGCACGACCGTCAGGTGCCGGTGGCGGCTCATGGCCTGCTCACAGGCCACGCGGACGATGCGTTCGCTTCCCTTGCGGCTGATCACCCGCTCAGCAATGACGGTATCGCCCTCGCGCCGCTCCCGGCCGGAATACAGGCCCTCGCTGTTCTCGCGCACGACGAGCAGGTCGATGCCCTGGCGGCTGGCGGGGATGGGCATAGAGAACACCGGCCGCAGGTTGGCGTACAGGTCCAGCGCCCGCCGCAGAGCCACGATGGGGCTTCGATAGCCCTCCACCCGGTGCAGAGGCGACGACACTGCCCCGAACAGGGCCGCGTCACTCTCTCGGACCAGGGCCAGCGTCTCCACCGGCAGGGCCGTCCCCGAGCGCTGGAAGCACTCCCACCCCGCCTCGGCGGAGACGAACTCGACCTGGACTCCGGTGGCGCGCACCACCTCGGCCGCGGCCGGGATCACCTCGCGACCGATCCCGTCGCCCTCGATCAGCACCACCCGCTTCACCAGCGTCTCCCGCGGTTGTGCTGCAACTTGGTCATCACCGCCTGCTCCAGGTCCACACCCAGAATGGCAGACAACTGTAGCACGTAGTGAAACACGTCTGCTAGTTCCAGGGCCACCTCCTCCCGGTCGAAATCATCGCTCCACTGGAAGTGCTCCAGTACCTCCGCCGCCTCCAGACAGAGCGAGATGGCCAGGTTCCGAGGCGTCTGCGGCCGGGGCGAGCCTTCATCATACCACCCCATTTCCCGCACGAACTCATTCACTTCCCGCTGCAACTCACTTATGTCCATGTCAACTGCAGGAGGCAGGAGTAAAGGAGACAGGAGTAGAGGAGACAGGAGTAAAGGAGACAGGAGTGGAGGAGACAGCAGACAGCCGATGGCAGAACAACTTGTCATCTGCTGCACCAGGTTTGCCTAGCGCCGTGCTATCGCCGTCCTGGCCTACCATTCCCTCCTCCCAACTCCTGGCTCCCTTACTCCCTTACTCCTGTCTCCTCCACTCCTGCCTCCCTTACTCCTTTACTCCTGTCTCCTTTACTCCTGCCTCCCTTACTCCTTTGCTCCTGTCTCCTCCACTCCTGCCTCCCTTACTCCTTTGCTCCTGTCTCCTCTACTCCTGTCTCC
>JABLXR010000066.1 GCA_013178015.1 Anaerolineae bacterium | reverse complement strand
AGAAGAGACAGATACCCGGCGACGTACGAGGCGGAGAAGGCGGAGGCCCAGGCGAAAAGACTGCCCGGCTGTGCACCCAGCCCCCGCCCGAGAGCCCAGAAGGTAGCACCTACCCAGAGCCAGTACAGGCAGTACCCTGCCAGGACGAGGATGAGGCGACCGCTGGATAGGTGGACGCGAGCGGCATCTCCGGCACGGGTCACCCGTGCAAGAAGCCGGTTGAGCCGCGCTACCGCCATCGGGCTGAGTGATGCCGACAGGGCGGCGGCCGTCGCCAGGCTCAGGGCCACCCTTGCCTCCAGGGATGCTCCCAGCGCGTTGGCAAGCAAGGGGGCACCTATCAGCAGCCCGGCGAGGTTCGAGCCGATCTGATGAAGGACGATGCTGGCCATGGTCGCGGCCCGAGGGACGCCGCTTGTCGCACCCAGCTCCATCATGCCGGCGAACTGCCACACGTTGCCGGGGATGTAGCGGGCCAGGTTGGAGAGAAACCACAACCCTGCCGATCGGCGCGGGGAGAGCCGGTGGCCCAGGCCGGCCAGCAGAGCCCGCCAGAGCATCACCTCAAGCAGGAGGGCCGGCAACACCCCGAGAAAGCTCACTGCGAGCCAGGCCGGACTGAGGGAAGGCCGGTAGGACAGCAGCAGCATGTCCACCCAGTACGAACGCAGGACGAACACCATGAAGGTCAAGCTGAGTGCCAGGAAGACCAGGCGGACCCAACGGTTGGAGACCAGGCGTTGAAGTCTCGTCAGAGCGGGAAGAGGCAGCCCCGCAGGCAACGCTGGCACCCTTCGCACCTTCACCCCTGGGCCGGCAGAGGCGCGCAGGCGCCGATCCGGTGGAAGTGCTCCAGGTATCGAGCCGCCAGCTGGGGCCAAGAGAACTCCGCTTCCACCCGACGGCGCCCGGCGAGCCCCATCCGTCGGGCGTCGTGTGGGTCGAGGGCTAGTCGGGCGAGGGCCTCGGCCAGCAGATCGGGGCGGCGCTCCGGCACCAGATACCCGTTTCGGCCGTCTTCCACCACTAAGGGATTGCCCGCCACGTTGGTGCTGACGATGGGCAAGGCGCAGGCCATGGCATCCAGGACGCAGACATTGAGGCCATCCTCGGGCTCGGTCACCGAGGGCATGGCGAGGGCATCGGCGGCGCTGTAGTAGGCGGTGATCTCGTCCCGGGGCACCGAGCCCACGAAGTGCACCGCAGCGCGGACGCCGAGGGCGGAAGCCATCCGCTCGAGGTTAGCCCGCTCGTCCCCGTCTCCCACCATTACCGCCCGGGCCACGGGTACCCGCTCCCGCAGAGCCGGCATGGCCTGGATCAGGTACCGAAATCCCTTCTTGGGCACCATGCGGCCCACCGCCAGCACCACGAAGGCGCGCGGCTCCAGGCCCAGCCGCTGGCGCAGCGCTGTCCCGGCTTCGACGTCCCGATGGATGCGGTCTGGATCCACGCCGTAGACGATGAGGTCGAAGCGGGCTCCATCGGCGCCCAGTTCCAGCGCCACTTGCTGCAGTTCGCGGCTGTTGGCAGTGATCAGGGCGGCCTGATCCAGCGCGAACCGGGCCGCCCACCGCGCCAGGGGATTGAGCCGGGCTACCAGCAGGTCCGAGCCAGGCAGAGAGACGGCCAGGGGGACCCCGGTCAGACGACTGACCACAGCCCCGATGAGCCCGTTGGGGAGTAGCCAGTGGGCGTGGATGACCTGGGGCCGCCATCGGCGCACCTCTCGCAGGCAGGCTGCGGCGCCGAAGAGGAGGGTAGCCGGCGCTGCCAGCAGACTGACCGCCCGGGGCTGCAGATCGCCAGCCAGGCTGCGCATGTATCCCACCGTCTCCAGTGAAGTAGGCCAGGCGTAGCGATAGAGGCTGAGGGAGTAGGCGCGCTGCATGGCGGGGCCATAGGCGCGGTCGTGGGGCGCCAACACGTGAACGTGAGCGCCGTGAGCGACCATAGCGCTCGCGAGCGCGTCGATGAACGTGCCGCTGAAGTCTCCCGGGTACCGCGGGAGGTTGTGGGTGAGCTCCAGAACGCGCATGGGTCAATCGCGCTCCCTCTGTCTCAGTTCGCGTAACACCTGCTCGAGGTACTCGGTCTGGGTAACGATGAGCTCGGCCAGGAACCCCACCAGGAACAGGAGTAGCCCGGCACCGACGAGTCCGAGCGACAGGTTGAAGAGGGGCCGCTTCTGAGTCTGCTCCAGCAGGTACAGGGCGGCCAGGTATAGGGCCAAGGAGATACCGGCGGCCTCCAGAACCAGCCCGATGCCGCCGAAGAAGAGCATGGGCCTGCGGCTGAAGGTTAGCAGGAACTTCACCACCAGCACGTCCAGGAACGAACGAGGTATGCGGCCGAGGCCGAACTTGGAGCGCCCGTGGGCACGAGGCCGGTAAGACGTCTTCACTTCACCCACGCGGTATCCCTGAGCCGCAGCGATCATGAGGATGAACCGATGCCAATCCGACCGCAGGTGCAGGTCCTCGATCACCTCCCGCCGGAAAGCCTTGATCCAGTTCATGTCGTGGGCATGGACCCCGAACAGGCGGGCCGACACCTGGTTGTATATCCAGGAAGCGACCACTTTGCGGTCGCGCCGCCCTTGGCGCCAGCCCGCTACCACGTCGTAGCCCTCGTCAAGCTTGGCCAGCAAAGCGGGGACGTCCTCCTCCGGATCTGACTCCAGATCGGCCGGTATGAAGACGATCACATCTCCCCGCACGACGCTGAAGCCCGAGCGCATCGCCTCCGTAAGGCCGGCGTTCCGGCGGTGGCGTACCACCCGGAGCCAAGGGTAGGCCTGAGCGGCCTCCGCCAGGATGGTGGGAGTGTCGTCGGTGGAGCCGTCGTCCACGATCACCACCTCGGTAGGAAGGCCCAGGCGTGCTACAGTGCGATCCAGCTTCTCCAGCAATAGGGGAAGGTTACCGGCCTCGTTGTAGGCGGGGGCGAAGAGAGATACCCGTACCGCCGTCGTCTCCGAGTCCATCAGGGCCCGACGTCCACTTCGCGTAACGCCTGCAACACCTGGTCGGCGACGAACTCGACCTGCGAGGGCTCCAGTTCAGGGAAGAGAGGGAGCGACAGAACCGTCGCCGCCAGAGCCTCAGCGACAGGGAACGTCCCCAAGGGGTAGCCCAGATGGGCGAAGGCCGGCTGTAAGTGCACCGGGACGGGGTAATGGATGCCAGTGGCTATGCCGGCGGATGTCAAGCGTCTCTGGAGCCGCTCCCGCTCCGTCGGGGGAACGCGGACCACGTAGAGGTGATAGACGGACTCGCCCCAGCTCGGGCGCCGAAGCGGCTGGGCCTCGGAGCCCGCGAAGAGCCGGTCGTACTGGTCCGCCCGGGCGCGGCGCAGGGCATTCCACCCATCGAGGTGGCGGAGCTTGACGCGCAGGATGGCGGCCTGGAGCGCATCCATCCGCTGGTTGCTGCCTACGCGAGCGTGCTCGTACTTGCTCCCCGGCAGACGACCGTGGTCCGCCATCATGCGCACCCTCTCCGCCAGGTTGGCATCGGAGGTGACCACGGCGCCTGCGTCTCCGTAGGCGCCCAGGTTCTTGCCCGGGTAGAAAGAGAAGCAGGCGAGGTGCCCCTGGGACCCGACGCGGCGGCCGCCATAGCGGGCCCCATGGGCCTGAGCGGCGTCTTCGATGAGGAACAGGTCATAGCGGCGGCACAGCTCAAGGAGCGGCGCCAGGTCGGCGGGGTGCCCGTAGAGGTGGACGGGGAGGATGGCCCGAGTGCGGCCCGTGAGAGCCAGCTCCACCTGCTGCGGCGATATAGTGCCCGTAGCGGCATCCACGTCCACGAGAACGGGCGTCGCTCCCGCGTGAGCGATAGCCTCGGCTGTGGCCACGAAGGTATGGGTGGTGGTAACGACCTCGTCCCCCGGGCCCACGCCGCAGGCGTCCAGGGCCAGGCTGAGGGCGGAGGTCCCCGAGGAGACCCCGACGCAGTGCTCGGCCTCGCAGTAGGCGGCGAACTCCGCTTCGAACGAGGCGAGCTCGGGGCCCCCGATGAAGCGGGTGCTGTCGAGCACGCTCTGTATGGCGGCGTCTATCTCGTCGCGGATGGCGAGGTACTGCGCCCTAAGGTCCACCAGAGGTATCTGGGGCACGTCCTGCTCCTTGTCAGCGTTCGGGCTGCTCCTGATAGGGCGAGGGCATCAGGTTGTACGGGCAGGTGAGGAGATCTATGGTCCTGACCACACGGGCCGGATTGCCCGTTACCACTGCACGCGCGGGCACGTCATGAGTCACCACCGAACCGGCCCCCACGAGGGCCATCTCACCCACTTCCAGGTCAGGCAGGACGGTAGCGTTCGCTCCGATCTTGGCCCCCCGGCGGACGCGGGGACCGCGCAGGCAGTCCTTGGCCCTGGGACAGCGCGGGTGAAGGGCGTTGGTGAAGACCACGTGAGGCCCTATCCAGGAATCGTCCTCCAATAGCGAGTACTCCGGGATGAAGGCTCCCGAGTGTATCCGGACCCTGTGCCCGATATCCACGTGATGCTCGATCACCGAGTGGGTACCGATGCTGACATCGTCGCCGATGCGGTTGTGCTCCCTGACCATGGTGGCGTGTCCGGTCTGGAATCGGGCGCCAATGCAGTTCCCGGCGTAGATCACGGCATGCGAGCGGATGATGCTACCCGGCCCGACTACAGTCACGAGCTCCCCGGGCGCGGCTCCACGAGGAGGAACCCCCAGCACCGCGTACTCTCCCACGGTGGTGCCGTCCCCCAGTTGCACGTTCGGGTGGATAACTGCGGTGGGATGAACGAAGGTCCCCATACGGCGGCGATGATAGCACACGGACAGTGCTGCAGCAATGAGACACACCGCCCTCAGGCCGTCGCACGCGGTGCGTGAGGGCCGTTCCTGTTGTCACTGGTCGCCTCGCCGGCCTGGGGCAACGATGGGAGGTGAGCGGTGTTCGACAGGTCGAGCTGGGCGTGCGATAATCTGGGCCAGTCTTCGGGGGGACACTCAGAAGCAGACGAGGTGAGGCGATGCGTCTGGCGGAACGGATGAGCAGACTTGGCACAGAGACGGCCTTTGAAGTGCTCGCGGCGGCGCGGAGCCTGGAGGCTCAGGGCCGCGACGTAGTGCACCTCGAGATCGGGGAGCCTGACTTCGACACGCCGGCGAACATAACTGAGGCCGCGATCCGAGCCCTTCGGGCGGGCCACACCCACTACACGCCCGCTGCCGGGATCCCGGAGTTGCGGAGGGCGATAGCGGCTACCGTCTCCGCCACTCGCGGCATCCCCGTGGATCCGGAGCAGGTAGTGGTGGTGCCGGGTGGCAAGCCGATCATGTACGCCGTGATCACCGCGCTGATCCAAGAAGGGGACGAGGTCATCTACCCCAATCCCGGTTTCCCCATTTACGAGTCCATGATCAGGTTCGTGGGCGGCACTCCTGTGCCCATTCCCCTGCGCCAGGCGAATGACTTTCGGCTCGACACGGGCGAATTGGCATCGCTGATCACCGACAGAACCCGTCTGATCATTCTCAACTCCCCGGAGAACCCGACGGGGGGAGTGCTGACCGCCGATGACCTGCTGGCAGTTGCTGATCTGGTGCAAGACCGCGACCTCATGGTGCTCTCCGACGAGATCTACTGCCGGATAATATACGAGGCTAAGTTCGCCAGCATCAGCAGCATCCCGGGGATGGCCGAAAGGACGGTCATTCTGGACGGGTTCTCCAAGACCTACGCCATGACTGGGTGGCGCCTAGGGTATGGGGTGATGCCGCGGGAGCTGGCCGAGCAGGTAACCCGTCTGATGATCAACTGCACCTCTTGCACCAACGCCAGCACCCAATGGGCTGGTGTGGAGGCTCTGACTGGGCCACAGGATGCCGTGGACGCTATGGTGGCCGCCTTCCGTGAGCGACGGGACGTGATCGTTGAGGGCCTGAACGCCATTCCGGGCATTCGCTGCCTCAAGCCGCGGGGCGCATTCTACGTGTTCCCTGATATCACCGGGACGGGTATGTCCAGCAAGGAGATGGAGCAGCATCTCTTGTACGAAGCGGGTGTGGCTACCCTGGCCGGTACCTCGTTCGGCGCCTACGGCGAGGGCCACATTCGGCTTTCGTACGCCAACTCGGTTCCGAACATCCGGCGGGCGCTGGAGCGAATCGAGGCGGCCGTTCGCATGCGTACGTGAGAGGGTGGCGTCCACAGAGCGGATGCAACGCTGACCCCTCCGATCCTGAGCTTGTGCGGGCGGAGTTGCCGCTTTGCCATGGGCGGTGCTACGATGCCGGGTAACGCAATATGCGAGCGACTGCGACGGAAACGAGTAGCCGGTGGGTTGCGCTCAGAGAGCCCGCGGCGGGTGCGAGACGGGTGCGCGAGGGCCGGCGAAAATCCTTCCCGAGTCGCCACCCGAAAGGGCATTCCGAGTAGGCCTGGCCGGAGTCGTCGCCCGTTACAGCGACGCGGCTATGAACACGTAGCCGACTGAGAGAGCGGTCACTGCTAAGCAGGGTGGTACCGCGGGGGTTTGGTCAATGCTGGGCCCTCGTCCCTGGGGACGAGGGCCCGTTCGTTTGTCCTGAGCGGCAGGAGGGGCAGTATGGGGCAGTTGTTCAGCGAGGTGAGCGGGCACGTCAGCCTGCCCGAGATGGAGGAGCGCATCCTGGAGTTCTGGCGCAAAGCAGACGTGTTCCGACGCAGCGTCAGGCCCGACCGGCGGCCGTGGGTGTTCTACGAAGGCCCTCCCACGGCCAACGGCCTACCGGGGACCCATCACGTGATGGCCCGGGTGTTCAAGGATCTCTTCCCTCGCTACCAGACCATGAAGGGCCGGTACGTCCTGCGCAAGGGCGGCTGGGACACTCACGGCCTGCCGGTGGAGCTGGAGGTAGAGCGGCAGCTCGGCTTCAGCGGCAAGCAGCAGATTGAGGCTTACGGCGTGGCTGAGTTCAACGCCCGCTGCCGCGAGAGTGTCTTCCGCTACGTGGAAGAGTGGGAACAGATGACCGAGCGCATCGGCTTCTGGATAGACATGGACGACCCCTACATCACCATGACGAACGAGTACATCGAGTCAGTGTGGTGGATCCTGAGGCGGATGTGGGACAAGGGCCTGCTGTACCAGGGGTTCAAGGTGGTGCCCTACTGTGCCCGGTGTGGTACTCCCCTGTCTGACCACGAGGTGGCCCAGGGCTACGCCGAGACGGAAGACCCCTCGATCTACGTTCGGTTCCGGCTGGCTGATGAGGAGGGAGTGGCCTTCCTCGTGTGGACTACCACGCCTTGGACTCTCCCCGGGAACGTGGCCCTGGCAGTCCACCCGGACGTGGACTACGTGCTGGCCGAGGTGAGTGAGGACGGCGAGCGGCTCATCGTGGCCGCAGCCCTGGCAGAGGAACTACTGGGTCCGCATCGGGTACTGCGCCGGATGAAAGGACATGATCTGGTGGGCCGTCCCTACTGGCCGCTCTATAGTTTCCTGCAACCGAAGGAACGTGCCTACTACGTAGTGCCTGCTGACTTCGTGAGCACCGATGAGGGAACCGGCATAGTGCACATGGCCCCGGCGTTCGGCGCCGAGGACCTGGAGGTCGGGCAGCGGTACGGACTCCCCGTGCTGCAGACGGTGGACGCCGAGGGCAAGTTCATCGAGGCGGTCGCCCCGTGGCACGGCATGTTCGTCAAGGACGCCGACCCACTCATCATTCGAGACCTGCGTGAGCGAGGCCTACTGCAGCGCGAGACCCGGCTCCGGCACGTGTATCCTTTCTGCTGGAGATGCGACCGGCCGCTTCTCTACTACGCTCGCTCGTCCTGGTTTGTGAGGACGACCCAGTACCGCGACTTGCTAGTGGAGCTCAACCGGGGCATCAACTGGGTGCCCGAGCACATCCGCGATGGGCGCTTCGGAGATTGGCTGGAGAACAACATAGACTGGGCTCTAAGCCGGGACCGCTACTGGGGTACGCCTCTGCCAGTGTGGCGCTGCGATCGCTGCGAACAGACCGAATGCGTGGGCGGGACCGACGAGCTACGGGCCAAGCCCGGGAGCACATTCGATCAGGTATTTGCCGCGGGAGTGGACCTGCATCGTCCCAATGTGGACGGGGTGGTGTACGATTGCCGCTGCGGTGGCACCATGAGGCGGGTGCCAGAGGTGATAGACTGCTGGTTCGACTCGGGCTCAATGCCCGTGGCCCAGTGGCACTACCCGTTCGAGAACCAGGCCCAATTCGAGGAGCAGTTCCCGGCTGACTTCATCTGCGAGGCGGTGGACCAGACTCGGGGCTGGTTCTACAGCTTGCATGCCATCTCTACCATCTTGTTCGAGCAAGCGTGTTTCCGCAACGTAGTCTGTCTAGGCCACATCCAGGACGACAAGGGACAGAAGATGAGCAAGTCCCGCGGCAACGTCGTCCGGTGGGAGGATGTGGTCTCGCAGCACGGAGCCGATGCGCTGCGCTGGTACATGTACACGGCCGCTCCGCCGGGCAACCCGCGTCGCTTCTCCATGGATCTGGTGGGGGTGGCATTACGCGAGTTTCTGCTGACGCTGTGGAACACCTACTCGTTCTTCGTCACCTACGCCAACATCGACGGGTTCGACCCCGCTAAGAACAACGTCCCCGTGGCCGAGCGGCCCGAACTCGATCGCTGGGTGTTGGCGGAGCTGCACAGCCTGACCGCGGCAGTGGATGGTGCGCTGGCCCGATACGATGTCCCCGCAGCGGCTCGGCCTATCGAGCGTTTCGTGGACAACCTCAGCAACTGGTACGTTCGCCGCAGCCGACGGCGCTTCTGGAAGAGCGAGGCAGACCGGGACAAGGCGGCAGCCTACCTTACCCTGTACGAGTGTCTGGTGACGGTGGCCAAGCTTCTAGCGCCCTTCACCCCCTTCATTGCCGAGGAGATGTACCGAAACCTTGTTGCTCGGGTGGACCCAGCGGCGCCCGATAGCGTCCACCTCTGTGACTTCCCTCAGGCGGACGTCTCCCTGGTAGATGAGGGGCTGCGGGCAGACATGGCGCTGGCAATGCGGCTGGTGAGCTTGGGCCACGCGGCCCGTAACAGCGCCGGGATCAAGCTGCGCCAGCCGCTGACGCGGGCGCTGGTGGCGCTGCGCTCTGCAGAGGAGAGACAAGCTCTCGACCGTCTGGGCGACGTGGTCATGGATGAGCTGAACGTGAGGGCCATCGAGGTGGTCGAGTCGGCCTCTGAGCTGGGCTCGTATCACTTCAGTGCTGTGCCCGCCAAGGTTGGCCCCAAGTTCGGCCGCTTGTTTCCCGCCATCAAGGCCGCCCTGGCCGAGCTGACAGAGCCGCAGGCGGTGGAGGCTCTCAGGCAGGGACGGGTTCTCTGCCTCGAGGTAGGCGGCCAGCAAGTGGAGCTCCATCCTGATGAGGTCGAGATGAGCATGGAGCCGGC
This sequence comes from Anaerolineae bacterium, assembly GCA_013178015.1. Lineage (NCBI taxonomy): Bacteria > Bacillati > Chloroflexota > Anaerolineae > Anaerolineae bacterium. Next base: position 8,938 of record JABLXR010000066.1, on the reverse strand, counting down.
ACCTGGGTTGGCTCTAGCCTCGGAGGCGGGATACGCCGTGGCTGTCGACACCGAGATTACCGAAGAGCTACGCCTGGAGGGTCTGGCCCGGGAGGTGGTGCGGCGGGTGCAGAACATGCGCAAGCAGGCCGGATTCCGCATCGAGGAGCATATCGTGACCTACTATCAGGCAGGCGGGTCACTGGTTCCGGTGTTCGAGCGGTATGGGCCCTACATTCGTCAGGAGACGCTGAGCCGAGAGCTGCGGAGCGGAACCGGTCCCGAGGAAGCGCATCGAGAGGTGTTCCGCTTGGATGGCGAAGAGCTGTCGCTAGCAGTGAGCGGGGCGTAAGGCGCTGCAGCCGTAAGCGCACTAAGGAGGGAGCGGGGCCGCCTTGCTCCCTCCTTTGGCAGGACGGTACAATGCGCTCAACGCATAGAGATGTCATCGTCTCGAGGAGATTCACCCCTGGCAAGACGACCTCTTCTGTTACCCTGGAGCACCGTGCTGGCCTTGGTGGCCACCATCGTTCTGGATCGCCTCACCAAGATATGGGTGGCGCGGACGCTGCCCTTCGAGGTGCCGGTCACGGTGATCGAGGGAATCGAGAACTGGTTCACACTCACTTACATACACAACAGCGGTGCCGCGTTCGGCTTGCTGCCCGAGGGAGGGCTGCTGTTTGCCCTGGTCAAGGTGGCGGTCGTCATTGGCCTCACCATCTGGTACGACCGGCTGCCCGTCCAGCACTTCCTAGTGCGCCTGTCTATAGGCATGATCATGGGCGGGGCGCTCGGCAACCTAGTGGATCGCCTCACCACGGGCTACGTGGTTGACTTCATCCACCTGCACTTCTGGCCCATCTTCAACGTGGCAGACAGCTCCGTCTCCGTCGGCGTAACCATCCTGGCGGTCTACCTGCTGTTCACGGACCAAAGAGAGGCGGCGAAGCCTGAGCCGGTGCCCGCTTTGGGCGAGCAGCGGCCGCACTGTGGCTGAGAGCGCTGCCGAGATCAGACGCTGGGTCGTGTCCGAAGGCGGAGGTAGGCTGGACCAGCACCTGGCCGCCTCTCTGGCAAGCCTCTCTCGCTCTCAAGCCCGCCGGCTGATCGAGGAGGGGGCGGTGCTGGTGAACGGCCGACCCGGCAAGCCGGCCCTCCTAGTGCAAGCGGGAGACGAGGTGGAGGTCAGGCTGCCAGCCGCGGTCAGCGCCGACATTGCTCCGGAGCCTGTAGAGCTTCAGGTGGTATACGAAAGCGCTGACGTGGTAGTGGTGGACAAGCCTGCGGGAGTGCTGGTGCATCCAACTAGCCACGACCGGAGCGGTACTCTGGTTAACGGCCTTCTGTGGCGGTACCCCGAAGTGCAGCAGGTAGGCCCGCCGGAGCGTCGGGGAGTGGTGCACCGGCTAGACCGGGACACCTCCGGCCTGGTGGTGTTCGGTCGCACCATGGCAGGACTGAGGGGAATGCAGGAGCAGTTCCGCCGCCACGAAGTGTGGAAGACCTACCTGGCGCTTCTAGTGGGAGCTCCGTCGCCCGACGCGGGGGTCATCAACGCGCCGGTGGGGAGGCACCCTAAGCACCGTGGCCGGCAAGCGGTGCTGCGACGAGGCGGCAAGCCTGCGCGCACCCAGTACGAGACTCTGGAGAGACTGGGGGAGTACAGCCTGGTGCGCGCCCACCCGCTCACCGGCCGCACCCACCAGATTCGGGTGCACTTCGCTGCCCTGCGCCATCCCATTGCTGGCGACCCACTGTACGGCCGCGGCCATCACGATCTGGGCCTCCAGCGGCAGTTCCTTCACGCCTCGGGCCTGCGATTCCGAGACCCAGGCACGGGAGAGCTCGTCTCGCTGGAGTCGCCTCTGCCCAAGGAGCTGCAGTACGTACTCGACGAGCTACGCCAGCGCGCTGGGGGAGGGTAGAGAGGTGGTTGTGGGAGTGTGCACAGTAAGCCTAATGATCCCGGATGCCTTCTCCCTCAAGGACAAGAGGCACGTGGTGCGCTCCGTGGTTCAGCGGATGCGGCGCAAGTTCAACGTCTCTGTGGCCGAGGTGGGAGACCTCGACACCTGGAACCAGGCTTCCATAGGAATTGCGTGCGTGTCGAACGACAGACGTTACGCTGAAGCTCTGCTGAACAAGGCCGTGCTCTGGCTGGAGAACGAACGCCTGGACGCAGAGATTGGCGACGTCAGCATCAGCGTGGAACAGTGGTAGGAGCGCCAACGCGGTGGGCGACGTGCGCGAGGAGCTGAGCGATCGGGAACGAGAGATCCTTACGTTGGTTGCCACCGGAGCCAGCAACAAGGAGATCGCGGCCGAGCTTGACATAAGCGCGAGCACGGTCAAGGTGCACCTGCGTAACATCTTCGCCAAGATGGGGGTGCGTTCGCGGACCGAGGCCACTGTGCTGGCTATCGAGATGGGGCTGGTTCACTCTCGCGCGGCGGCCGACTCGAAAGGGGCTCGGGCTTCTGCCAACTCGGCCGAACCCCTTCCGGTGCTATGGTGGCAGAAAGTGGTGCTGGTGTTGGCGCTGGCGGTGTCAGTAGCGGTAGTTGCCTGGCCCGGGCATCCGGTGGCCCGGGCAGTGGAGCCGCTGCCCGATCCGCTGCGGGAACAGGCGGCCATCGCCGGCTCGGAGCACTCGCGAGAAGAGGTGGGGCGGTGGTCCGAGGCAGCCCAGATGCCTACTGGTCGGCATCGGTTTGGGGCCGCCGTCGTAGGCACCAAGCTAGTGGTGGTGGGGGGAGACACCGCCGAGGGCATAACCGGGTCGGTAGAGGTATATGATACTGCCACCAACACCTGGCGCCTGGGGGCTCCCAAGCCGACGCCGGTCAGTAACATCGGGGCGGTGGCGGTAGGGGGACAGGTATACGTCCCCGGTGGGCTATTGGCCGACGGCCAGGTCACTCGGGTGGTGGAGGTGTACGACCCCGCGACCGACCGCTGGCGGCGCGGGCCGGCTCTGCCGGAAGAGCTGTGCGCCTATGGTCTGGCCACCGACGGCACGTCCATCTACATCGTCGGGGGGTGGGACGGCCGGCAGTATCGGGCGGATCTCTACGTTCTGGAACCGGGCGCCGAAGTATGGCGTCGCTTGTCGCCCCTTCCTCACGCTCGCCTCCATGCCGCTGCCGTCTGGGCCCAGGGGAGGCTGTACGTCATCGGCGGCTACGACGGGCGCCAGGTTCTGGACAGGGTGGACGTATTCGCCCCGGACGAGGACGGCCCCGGGCGGTGGGAGGCCGGGCCCTCTATGGCCGAACCCAGAGCAGGCCTGGGCGCCGTTTCCATAGGCGACACTATCTTCGTCGTCGGAGGAGGGTGGATGGCGCCCACCGCCTTCTGCGAGCGCCTGGTAGTGGGCCAGGCGGCCTGGCAGCAGTGGGAGATGCCTGTGACTGGGGCCTGGCGCAATATGGGCGTAGTGGCCGACGACACCACGCTGTACGCCGTGGGTGGATGGGATGGCGGCATCAAGGCACAGCTCTACCGTTACCAGGCGGTGTACCGGGTGATGCTGCCTATCACTCGGTGACGCCGCCACCCTTGGCAAGGCGTCGGCGCAGGGCTGGCCACGTGTGAGAGCTGATCCCTAGCTTGTCTATGACGGTCTGTCTGGTTTCCCCCTGGCGCAGCAAGCCGGCAGCGACCGTAGCACGCAAGATTCTGAAGGATGGGTTGCGACTGAGCCCCGCGCGCCGGCCGGTCGCCGCCAGGACGTACTCCAGGTTCCGACCAGTGCAACCAAATAGCCGCCCCTCCACCGGATAGGATCGACGATACCCCAGGAAGGCTTCTCGAGCTTCCGCCGACAGGGGCAAGCACCGACTTCGCGCTGGCCTCCCCACGGTGATCGTGCTCGCCTCCAAGTCCAGGTCCTCCGCTCGCAGCGAGAGGCACTCGGCCTTGGAGATGCCGGTGCTGAGCAGCAGGGAGAGGAGGAGCAGGGGCCGCCAGTCACCCTCCGCTGCTTCAGCCCGAGCCGCCGACATCAGCGACTCGATCTCGTCCTGCCTCAGCGGTTCGGCCGCCCGTGGCTGGCCTGTGGGGGAGCCCGCCGTCGCTGATTCCACGGGGTTGGTGGCCACCACCCCCTCTTCGACCAGGAAGCGGAACAGCGACTGGACCGCCGTCAGCCGGCGCCTGAGAGAGGCGGGACTGCAAGGAACGTCGCGCTCCGTTGCCAGGAACTGGCGGAAGCGCTCCACGTGCTCGGCGTCCACCTCCTCTACGGGTAGGTCTGGCCCTACGCTCTCGGCGAACAGCCGGAGATCGGCCTCGAAGGCCGAGACGGTGTTCGGGCTGGCTCCATCCAGAGCTAGCACCTCTGCATACACCGAGATTGCCGTTGACAGAAGAGACCCGGGCTGGAGGCCGGCGGGCATGGCCAATGGCCGGTGAGGATCGAGCTCAATGCAGTATGGTGCTGTCATAGTGCCCGCCATGGTATCCTTATGGACGAGGGTTAGTCAACAGGATGCACGAGCTTGCCGTCACAGAGGAAGTCCTCAGGGTAGTCCTGAACGAAACGGAGAGAGTTGGGGCCGACCGGGTTGCAGCGGTCGACCTGGCGTTGGGCGAGCTCTCCCCCGTAGTGCGGGAGTCGGTGGAGTTCTTTTGGCAGTTCGTGACCAGGGGCACGCCGGCCGAGCGCGCGCTTCTGCGATTCCGATCAGTGCCGGCGTTGGCCAGGTGCAGGGGTTGTGGGCGCGTGTACCGGCCCCAATCGCGAGACTTTCGCTGCCCGGGGTGCGGCGAGGTATTCGCCGATGTGCTGGAGGGCGAGGAGTTCCGAGTTGAATCCATCGAAGTGGAGTAGGAGACTGGGTTGGCGAGAGTGATCGAAGTGGGGCGCTCGGTAATAGCGAGCAGTGCTAGCGTAGCTGCCTCAAACCGGGCGTTGCTGGACGAGACTGACACTCTGGCTCTGAACATCATGGCGTCCCCGGGCGCGGGCAAGACCACTCTGATCGTGGAGACGGCTAGGGCGTTGGCCGACGAGTTCGCCTGTGCCGTCGTGGAGGGAGACGTGGCCGGCGACCTAGACGCTATCCTGGTGGAGGAGGCCGGATTCCCGGCAGTGCAGATCAATACCGGGGGCGGCTGCCACCTTCGCCCCGACATGCTGACGGCTGCGCTGCGGGAGCTGGACCTCAGCCGGACAGACATCGTCTTCGTGGAGAACGTGGGGAACCTGGTCTGCCCCGCCGGAGTGGACCTGGGAGAGCACCTGAGGGTGGTGGTGTCGAGCACCCCAGAAGGCGACGACAAGCCGCTCAAGTACCCGGCCGTGTTCCGCGGTGCTGATGTGGTGGTGGTCAGCAAGTGGGACGTCGCCCTATATGTGGGCTTCGACCTGGGACGCTTTCAGGAAGGACTACGACGCCTCAACGGTAGAGCTCCGGTCCTGTGCCTTTCGGCCCGCACCGGCGAGGGCATGTCGCCCTGGCTGGACTGGTTGCGCGAGCAGGCTGCTCGTGAACGACGAGATTAGAGCCCGCCGACTGGAGGTCTTTGGCACTGTCCAGGGCGTAGGCTTTCGACCATTCGTGTATCGGCTGGCGACGGATCTGGGACTCGTAGGTTGGGTGAGGAATCGCTCCGGAGACGTGGCCATCCACCTTGAGGGACCTGCGCCGGTGCTGGACGAGTTCGAGCGGCGCCTGGAGTTGGAGAGGCCAGCGCTGGCCAGCATCGCTCGCCTGACGTCCTGCCAGGTTCCTGCTGCGAACTACTCGACCTTCGAGATCCTGCCCAGCGACGCAGACGGGGGCTACCAGCCGGTAAGCCCGGATGTAGCTCTGTGCGAGGACTGTCGACGCGAGCTGCTGACGCCGGGGGACCCTCGCTACCTCTACCCCTTCATCAACTGCACTAACTGCGGTCCACGCTACACCATCATCGAGCGAGTGCCCTACGACCGGGTCAGCACCACAATGAAGAGCTTCGTGATGTGTTCTCTCTGCCGTTCACAGTACGAGAACCCGCGCGACCGCCGCTTTCATGCCCAGCCGGTGGCGTGCCCGAACTGCGGGCCAAGGGTGTGGATGGAGTGCGGCGATGGCGTCATGGTAATCGGCCCCCCCGAGAAGGTACTGGGGCAGGCGGCCGACTTGCTACGTCGCGACCGGATTCTAGCCATCAAAGGCCTGGGAGGGTTCCACCTGGCTGTGGACGCCACCAGTGACGCCGCCGTCCTGCATCTACGGCGCCGCAAGCGTCGCCCCGACAAGGCTCTCGCGGTCATGATGCCGGATGTTGATACGGTGCAGCAGTACTGCCAGGTCAGTCCGGTAGCGCGGAAGGTGCTGACCTCGCCGCAAGCCCCCATTGTGTTGCTCCCTGTCTTGCCCGACGGGCGATGTCGGCTGAGTGCGCATATCGCCCCGGATCACGATACTCTGGGCGTCATGCTCCCCTACACTCCCCTACACCTGCTTCTCCTGCGCGAAGTGAACCGGCCACTGGTAATGACCAGCGGTAACCTGTCCGAAGAGCCGCTGGCGACCGACAACGACGAGGCGCGTCGGAGGCTGGCGCCAATCGCGGATGCCTTCCTTTTGCACGACCGGCCGATTCACATGCCTTGCGATGACAGCGTAGTAGCGACCATACCGGTGGGCGAGGGGCCCACCGCGGATGTTCCCACGGTCATGCGCCGAGCGCGGGGCTATGCCCCGGCTCCGCTCTCCCTGCCCCTCGACGGCCCCCAGATTCTGGCGGTGGGGCCGCAGATGAAGGCAACCGTGTGCCTGGCCCGTGACCGGCTGGCTTTCCCCAGCCAGCACATCGGGGACCTGGACAATGCCGAGACATACGAGCATTTCCTGCGAGTAGTGGCACAGTTCGAGAGGCTCTTCTCGGTCCAGCCGGAGATCATCGCTCACGACCTGCATCCGGACTTCGCCGGAACCCGCTACGCTCAAGAGCGGGCTGCCCGCGAGGGCCAATCCCTGGTGCCCGTACAGCACCATCACGCCCATGCCCTCAGCTGCATTGTGGAGAACGGCGTATCGCTGACACGCGAGCCGGTGCAGGCAGTGGTTCTGGATGGGACTGGCTATGGGTTGGACGGGTGCATCTGGGGTGGAGAGTGGTTGCTGGTTAGCGGGGCGTCCTTCCGCCGGTTGGCTCACCTCCGGTATTTCCCCTTGGTCGGGGGCGACGCGGGCATCAGACGGGTGGACCGGATGGCAGCAACCTACCTGATGGCGGTGGGCATGGAGCGGCGCGGTCGCGCCCTCCCCCAGCTCAGCCACCTCCCGGAGAGGGACTGGGAATTGCTGTCGGCCGGCACCAGCGGGCGCCTGGCGGTGCCCACCTCTAGCATGGGACGACTGTTCGACGTGGTGGCGGCGCTGCTGGGACTGGCACGCGAGGTAACCTATGAGGCCCAGGCGGCCATTCGGCTGGAGACTCTCTCCGGGCGAGCCACACCTGCGGCCGCCGGGACGACCTATCCCTGGGAGCTACGCCAGGGCGAAGTGAACTTCGCTCCTCTACTGGAAGCAGTGCTCGACGACCTGTCCAGCGGCCGACCGCCGGAGCACATCGGGATGGCTTTCCACCGGAGCGTGGCGCGCATGGTGGTGGAAGTCTGCTGCCGGATGGAAGAGGAGACGGGCGTCCACCGAGTGGCCTTGTCGGGTGGGTGCTTCCAGAATCGGCTTCTCACCCGGCTCTGCGTGACAGGGCTGCGGCAGGCCGGCCTAGTGCCCCTCCTGCATCGCCAGCTGCCTCCGAACGACGGCTGCGTGTCGGTGGGGCAGGCGGTGGCAGCGCGTCTGCAGGCGCAGGAGGCCGCAATGGCCGATCAATTCCTGTCCGCAGCACGGATTCCGAGCGAGCCTAGGTAGCGCCCGATCCAGCACCTTAGCTTTCGCTGACTGCTGCCCTCCCGGAATTGTGTCTAGCGAGGCGGAACGAGTGTGCCTGGCGAGCAGGGATCCTTCGCCGTGGCGTGGAAGTATGGTCGGGGCACCACGGGTGTGCCGGCCAGGGTGACGCAACGGGATCTCAGAGCCTGGCGGGACATCATGCCTGCGGCACTCTATGGGCGTTGCGGCCGGGCCTCGCCGGGGAGTGGCACTAGCGATAGCAGACGAGCTAGCTTGCTTCTTCGTCCCCCCACAATCCGCCGCGGGGCGCATTGTTGCTCTCGCGGTTCCGCAGCACCTGGCCCAGGTCGGCGTCCAGCTCCTGGGAGAGGCTGACGATCTTCATTTCGGCCTGGTCCAGCACAGCCGCGCAGCGGCGGACGAGCAGCATGCCGCGCTCAAAGAGCGCAAGGCTATCCTGCAGGGGGAGGTTGCCCTTCTCCAACTGCTCGACCACCTCCTGCAGGGAGCGGTAGGCCTCCTCGAAATCCAGGCCGTCCAGCGAAGCGGTAGGCGACGTCATCGGCTTTCGTCCTCCTCTCCATGGATGTCCGGCAGGGCTCGGTCAACTGTCGCCAGAGCTCCTCCCCGGCTCAGCCTGATGGCGAGCCTGTCGCCCTGCGCCAGCCGGCTGCCATCCGACAGCACCGGGCCGCGGAATCCCGCCGAGTGCACGATCGCGTAGCCTCGCTCGAGCGTTGCCTGCGGGTTCAGGGCCGACAGCGCCACCCTCAAGCCTGCCAACTGGGAACGTGCTGCGGCAAGCCGGTTAGCGGTGGCCCGGTGGAGCTCCAGAGTCAGCAGCCGGTGGCACTCGCGGAGCGGCTCCGTCCGAGGGGCACAGGCACGGAGCCGGCGGCCGAGGGACCCTACCTGGGTGCGGCGCAGGGGCGCCAGCGCGCCCCCTGCCCGCAATAGCCTCGCCGTGGCCTCGTCCAGGGCTAGTCTCCAGGTTCCGGCGATGTAGGCAGGCGAGGATCGCTGCAGCACTCGGCTGAGGTGAGCCAGGTCGGTTCGGCGCTGGGCCAACCCGTCGCGGAGTGCCTGGGCTAACCGGCGCTGCCACT
>JABLXR010000065.1 GCA_013178015.1 Anaerolineae bacterium | reverse complement strand
GGCGCCCACTCCTCGGGGAAGACGGGGCGGGGTAGGGGAGAGACGGACGGGGTGACGGGGGCGGGCCTGACCTGTGCTGCAGGCACACCTTACTCTGAGGAGTGCGCGCGCCCACGCGCGCCCTGTCTCCCAGTGCGTACCGCGCCTGGTAGCGCCCACTCCTCGGGGGCGACGGGGCGGGGTAGAGGAGACATGGATGGGGTGACGGGGGCGGGCCTGACTTGTGCCGCGGGTGCACCTTCCTCATGAGGAGTGCGCGCGCCCACGCGCGCCCTGTCGCCCAGTGCGTACCGCGCCTGGTGGCGCCCACTCCTCGAGGGGGAGACTAGGGCCTACCCTCAGCCGAGGCCCTGAGCAAGGCGAAGGGGCCGGCTTGGCAGGCTCTGGCTCCCCGGTCCTCCTGAGGGGCTTGCCTGCCCACCGAAGGCACTGTAAACCGGGGCAGAGCAACCGGTCAGCTTCAGGAGTATCACCGGCGCGAAGGTAGACATGAGCCGCGAAGGGCCTGGCGAACCAAATGGAGGAAACGGACCCCAGCCGACGGGCGAGGGACCGCAGCTGGCTCCCGGCCTGTGGCTGGCCATCGCCGTCACCACGATGGTGATACTGGTACTGCTGGCTTCCCTTCTGCTCCAGTGCCTACGCTGACCCCTCAGGCCCGCCCCTGCCCGCGGCGGGCCCGGGCGATGAGGTAATCCATGATGGGATAGGTCAGACCTCCCACGAGCCCCGACAGCCGGTAGAGGAGGCTTGCCTCCAGCCCAGGGAGGATCACGTACCGGCCCTTGCTCACCCCCTTGAGGATGGCGGCAGCCACCTGGTCCGGAGAGAGGCAGGTGCTGTTGCTCGCCAGGGCTCTGGTCTCGGGGGGCTTATACTGGTCCTCGTAGGCCAGCTGCGGAGTGTCGCAGTCGGGGGGGAAGACCACCGACACCTTCACTCCGTAGGGTTTCATCTCCGCCCGCAGCACCTCGGAGAAGCCGCGAACGGCGTACTTGGAGGCCCCGTAGGCGGTGTACCCAAAGACGCCCAGGAAGCCGGCCACCGACGAGATGTTGACGATGTGCCCGGACCGGCGGGCGATCATGCCCGGCACCACCGCCTTGGTCACGTGCACGGTGCCGAAGTAGTTGACTTGCATCATCCAGCGAAAGATCTCCAGGTCCAGCTCCTGGAAGTAACCTGGGTGGGCCACCCCGGCGCAGTTCAGCACCAGATCCGGCACCCCGACCTGCTCCTGGACCTGGGTCACTGCCGTGGCCGCCTGTTCCGCCTCGCCCACATCGGCTGCCGCATAGCCGAAGCGCTGCTCAGGCGAGATGCGATTGCACTCGACCTGGGCCAGGGCAGTCTTGAGTCTCTCCTCGTTCCGGGCCACCAGCCACACGTGGGCACCGTGGGCCGCCAGCTGCCGGGCCGTTGCTAGCCCAATGCCGCTGGAACCTCCCGTGACGAGCGCCGCCGCGCCACCGAAGTCCATCGCCGCTCCTCAGGGATGCAGAGAATGGGAGTTGCCGTATAATAGGGCCGCCTGGGTCGCTCGGCCAGCCGAGAAGTCCGTGTTGGCGCCCAAGGGCTTCACTCACCGGCGGACGGCATCTGGCGTAGGTTCCTGCGCCTCTCTCATCCCGGGGCGATGTCTCCCCGAGTCAGATCTCAGCGGAGGGTTACAGTGAGCGAACAGAGATCCAACAGCGGGGTATGGTGGGTGGTTGGCATCGCCGCCGTACTCATACTGCTCCTGATTCTGTGCCTCGTGTGTGCCTGCGTCGGGAGCCTACTCTTCCTGCGGACCAGTTCCTCTCGCGGGCCTCAGTACTACGGACCTGTGCCCGAAAGGGTGGTCACCGTCCCCGCCATACCCGTGCCCGAGCCGCCCACCCAGGTGGTGCCGCCGTATCGGCCGGAGACGGGAGCGCTGGTGCTGATGGTGGAGCCGGGCAGCCCGGCTGACGCTCTCGGCCTGGAGCCCGGGGACATCATCCTGGCGGTAGACGGTCGCAACCTGGGCCCCGACCTGACGCTCAGGCAGGCTCTGGAGGGATTCGACCCCGGCGATAGCGTGAGCATCACCTGGTGGGTCAGGCGTTCCCGCGATGTCCAGACGGGGATGGTCGAGTTGGGTAGGGACCCAGGGGGCACGGGACGCCCTTACCTGGGCATCGAGTACCGAACCCTTCCCTAGACCACTGCCGCACGACGGAAGAGCCATCGAGGCCCGGTCCTCCTCGCGGGAACCGGGCCTCGATTCCCCGGGCCCTGCTTCGGCTTTCTGAGTGGCCGGCTACTCCCGTGCCTCCCGGCAACGCCTGCACCGCTGGGATGGCGCGTCCTTTGGCCCCGGCTCGGCTACGGTGCGCAATCGGCCCGGCTGTGCCATGATACCCGATGCTCCGGAGTGAGCTTGTCTGGAGGGTCATTGGCCAAGGCCGAGTTCACTGTCACCGGCTCATATGCCTACAACCGCAGTGGCCCGGCGCGCTGGATCATCTCCCACGTCTGGCGTTACCCGCACCTCGTGGCGGGCACTCTGGTGACCACGGTGCTCGCCAACTGGATGAGCGCCCGGGTGCAGCTGGGTATCGGCGCCGCCTTCGATCACGTCGTCAGCCCTGAAGGCAACCTGCGTGCGCTGTTGCTCATAGCTCTGGGAGTGCTGGGCTTCGGCCTCGGATCGGCTGGGTCGAGCCTTCTGGGGAACGTGGCCAATGAGTTCTTGGCCCAGCGGCTGGAGCGCGACGCCCGTGACGAGCTGTACCTGAGCCTGCTGGGCAAGAGCCTCAGCTTCCACGGACGACAGCGTTTGGGGGACGTGATGGCGCGCGCCACCAACGACGTCCGGCAGCTGAACCTGATGTTCAGCCCTGGGCTGCGCCTGATCTTCTCCTCGGGGATGAGCCTAGTAATACCCATCGTCACCATTGCCGGCATCAACACCCGGCTGCTGCTGGTTCCCCTACTGTTCGTGCCTGTTCTGGGGCTGACCATCTGGCACTACAACCGCCGGCTCGAACCGGTGGCCGAGGCCCAGCAGGTGCAGTACGGGGCCATCAGTGCCGGGCTAGAGGAGGTGATCTCGGGGATCGAGGTGGTCAAAGCCAATGCCCAGGAGCCGAGAGAGCGGGAACGCTTCACCGCCGACGCCAGCCGCTACCGCGACCTGTCGGTGCGCCAGGGCGAGATACAGGCTCGCTACCTGCCCCTCCTGGCGTACTACGTGATGCTTGCCGTCGCTTTCACGCACGCGCTCCTGCTCTACGGTCGAGGGCTGGTGACGTTGGGGGACATTATCGCCTTCATGGGCCTGTTGGGCCTGCTGCAGTTCCCTACGTTCATCTCCATATTCACCTTCAGCCTGGTGCAGCTGGGCCTGGCCGGAGCGGAGCGCATTCTGGAGTTGATCGAAGCCCGGACCGAGCTGGACGAGAACAAGGCGGGCGTGTCCGGGGAGATATCGGGCGAGGTGGTCTTCGAGGATGTGAGCTTCTCTTACGATGGCGCCGAGGTGTTGCATGGCATCAGCTTCCACGCCAGGCCGGGCGAGACGGTCGCCATCGTGGGCCAGACCGGCTCGGGCAAGACCACCCTCACCAGGCTGATCAACCGCATCTACGACGTCTCCCAGGGACGGGTTCTGGTAGATGGCACTGATGTGCGCGACTGGAGCATCGAATCCCTCCGCTCCCAGATCTCCACCATCGAGCAGGACGTCTTCCTCTTCTCCCGCAGCATCGCTGAGAACATTGCCTTCGGTGCCGGGGCCGACTTGAGCCGGGAGGACATCGAACGCTTCGCCCGGGAGGCGCAGGCACACGACTTCATTATGGCCCTGCCGCAAGGGTATGACACCGTGGTGGGAGAGCGAGGCGTGACTCTGTCGGGGGGGCAGCGCCAGCGCATTGCCATCGCCCGTGCCTTCGCCACCAACCCCCGCATCCTCATCCTGGACGACTCGACCAGCGCCATTGACAGCGCTACCGAGGACCAGATCCAGCTGGCCATGAGCCGGGTGAGCCGCGGGCGCACCACCTTCCTCATCACCCATCGGCTATCGCAGATTCGGTGGGCCGATCGGATACTGGTGCTTCGCCAGGGCAGGCTGGAGGACCAGGGCACGCACGAGGACTTGTTGCAGCGATCACTGGCTTACCGCAACATCTTCGCCCGCTATGAAGGGTCACCCCCGAGTGCCCCACCACAGCGGGCGCGAAGTGCTTCTAGCCCCTCGCCTCAGGGAAGTGGGGAGGCCGCATAACCGTGGGCTTCATCATGGATGGGCTGGGAACCGAGGAGTACGACCGCACCTACGGCGACCGCGAGCTCCTGCGGCGGGTGGTGGGATACTTCCGCCCCGAGCGCAAGCGCATGGTCCTGGTGGCAGCCATGGTCGTGTGTGTCTCGCTGTTCAACACCGGCCGGCCCCTGCTGATAACGCGAGGAATAGACCTGCTGGCACAGCAACCGGCTGCCGGCACGCTCCTGCTGCTTTTCCTGGGCATCCTGGCGTCGGGGACGCTAGGCTGGCTCTTCAACTATTGGCAGTATCGGGCGTCGTCGAGAGCGGTGGGCAATGTGGTTCTGCAACTGCGGCAGGATAGCTTCGCCGCCGTCGTCCGGCGAGACCTGTCCTTCTTCGACACCAACTCCTCCGGCAAGGTGGTCAGCCGGGTGGTTGCCGACACCCAGGACTTCACCCGCGTCGTCACCTTGGTGATGAACCTTCTGAGCGAGGTGCTGCTGGTGGTTCTGATCCTGGGCGTGCTCTTCTACGTGGAGTGGCGGCTGGCATTGGTAGTGTTGGGGATGTCGCCCCTCATCCTCGGCTTCGCCCTGCTGTGGCGCAGGATCGCCCGTCGCGTGACGCTGGCGGCCAAACAGGCACGGGCGCTGGTCAACGCCAATGTGCAGGAGTCTGTGGCCGGCATCGCCGTGGCCAAGGGCTTCCGCCGGGAAGCCGAGCTGTACCAGAGGTTCCGGGACATCAACCGCGAGGCTTACCGAGTCGGGTTACGCCGCGGCATCGTCATGGAGAACGTCTTCCCCATGCTCGACTCTCTGGCGGCGCTGGGCACGGCGGCGCTGGTGTACGCCGGAGGTGCCGCCGTCTTCGGCCAGGCCCTGACGCCGGGCACGTGGTACCTGTTCATCCAGGCGATGGGCTACTTCTGGTTCCCTCTCACCAGCATCGCATCCTTCTGGAGTCAGTTCCAGGACGGCCTGGCAGCAGCAGAGCGGGTGTTCTCGCTGATGGATGCCGATCCGAAGGTGGTGCAGACCGGCCACCGCGCGGTGGGCCGGCTGCGAGGCGAGATCGAGTTCCGGAACGTGTATTTCGCCTACGTCGAGGGCGACGAGGTGTTCAGCGACTTCTCCCTCCACGTGCGGCCCCAAGAGACCGTCGCCTTCGTGGGGCATACGGGAGCGGGCAAGAGCAGCCTGGCCCGCCTGATCGCCCGCTTCTATGAGTTCCAGGGTGGGCAAATCCTGGTGGATGGCATGGACATCCGTAGCCTGGACCTGGCCTCGTACCGGCGGCAGCTGGGGCTGGTGCCGCAGTCTCCCTTTCTCTTCTCGGGCACGATACTGGACAACATTCGCTATGGTGCCCCCTGGGCCACCGAGGCGGAAGCTTCGCAGGCGGCACAACAGATCGGTGGCGGGGACTGGTTGGCCGACCTGCCTGACGGCATGGCCACGGATGTGGGGGAGCGAGGCTCGCGGCTGAGCATGGGCCAAAGGCAACTGGTGGCCCTGGCGCGGGTGCTGCTCCACGATCCCTCGATCCTGGTCCTGGACGAGGCTACCGCCAGCGTGGACCCCTTCACTGAGGCCCAGATCCAGGCGGGACTGGAGGAGGCCTTGCGCGGCCGGACAGCCATCATCATCGCCCACCGCCTCTCCACGGTGCGACGGGCCGACCGTATCGTGGTGCTGGAGCGAGGACGGATCATCGAGGAAGGGACGCACGACGAACTCATGGCGGCCGGAGGCCACTACGCCGGCCTGTACAACACTTACTTCCGCCACCAGTCGCTGGAGTACATCGAGACGAGGAGGTAGGGGGAAGGAGAGAGGAGGGAAGGAGGGAAGGAGACAGGAGGGAAGGAGTAAAGGAGACAGGAGG
Organism: Anaerolineae bacterium; assembly: GCA_013178015.1. Taxonomy (NCBI): domain Bacteria; kingdom Bacillati; phylum Chloroflexota; class Anaerolineae; species Anaerolineae bacterium. Next base: position 12,566 of record JABLXR010000065.1, on the reverse strand, counting down.
GTAAGGAGGGAAGGAGTGGAGGAGTTAGGGCGGGTTGCGTCTGGAGCGGTGTATTCCGGCGATGTAGGCGTCCAGCAGGCGACTGACCTCGTCCAGCTGCGTTAGCGGGCCATGAGGCTGGCAGTAGTTGAGGTCCCGGGCGAGGATGAAGTAGTAGCGGCACTCCTCGAGCGAGGCCTGGGCGATGTTGAGGAAGCGCACCTTGTCTGAGTGGCCTCGTCGCCTGAACCCCTCAGCGATGTTGGCCGGCACCGAGACGGCCGCACGCCTCACCTGCGAGGTCAGTCCGAACAACTCGTGCTTGGGAAAGCCCTCAGTCATGGCGTACACGTCCAGAACCAGCTGATGCGCCTTCTGCCATACCACCAAGTCATCAAACCGTCTCGCCGGCTCCCTTACACTCCCCTCGCCCATCTCCTTCCCTCCAGTCTCCTTTACTCCTGTCTCCTCTACTCCTTCCCTCCTTCCCCTCCCGTCTCCTCTACTCCTTCCCTCCTGTCTCCTTCCCTCCTGTCTCCTCTACTCCTTCCCTCCTTCCCTCCTTCCCCCCAGCCGATACAGCTCCACCGGGTTCTCCCAGAACCAGCGGTGGGCCAGGGCCTGGGCCTGGGTCTCGGTCATCTGGCCTTCCACCACCCGCCTGGCCAGGGCCTCGGAGATGTTCTCCCGGGCCATGACCAGGTGCCCATAAACCTTCTCCACCGGCACGGCGTAGTCTCCCCCGAAAGCCAGGACCTTGTTGGCCGGCACTAGGTCTATGGCCTCGTCCAGCCCGGCGGTGGCGAACCGCTGGGAGATGATGTGGGTCCAGGCCAGGTTAAGCCACACGTTGGGGAAGCCCTTGCCCAGCATGAGCGTCTCGCGCATCCAGGGGTAGCCCAGGTGGTAGATGTCGAACCTGGCCGTGGGGTGCCGCTGGAGCAGGGGGATCATGTGCAGGGGATCGAGCTGGCGGAAGTCGCCCCAGTAGCCAGTGTGGACGGCGATGACCAGGTCCTGCTGAGCGGCGAAGGCCACCACCTGGTCCACCACGTAGTCGCGCAGGCGGTTGACTCCGGGCAGACGGTCATGAGCGCCGGACCGCAGGCCTTCAAACAAGCTGATGGCTTCGGACCGGTCGGGGTCGCCGTAGGGATTGGAGACCATCTTGAGCCCCACCGCTCCTTCGGACTTGACTCGCAGGACGTAGCGCCGGGCGGCGTCGAGGTAGTCGTCCAGGGAGCGAATGGTAGCAGCGGGCTCGAAGGGAGGATGGGCGAGGTCGGCCCAGGTCTCCATCTCGTAGACCATGGGCATGACCGGCACCAGTAGGGGTGAATCCAGCTGGGTCAGGCGGCACTGGGTCAAGGCCAGGCGGATGTTGCAGGCATCTCCCAGCACTCGCTGGTAGAGGCCGGGGGTATTGGCTTTCTTGATGGCCTCGGAGAGAGGGCCGTAGGTCTCGTCGTTGATGTCGTCGAAGCCGTAGAACCTCTTGGCGGCCAGGAGGGCGGCGCGGGAGTAGGAAGTCCAGCGAATCCGCTCCCAGTAGGGGGCGAAGGTCTGCCAGCGGCGCTCCAGGGGAATGGCCTGGTTGTAGAGCGACTGGTACTCGGCCTCGCTCATGCCGGCCACGGCCAGGTCTCCCCGAGTGTAGTGGGCGAAGAGGGTGAACACGTCCACCTCCATCGCCAGCCGGTTCGCCTCCGGGCCCAAGTGCTCGTGAGCGTCTATGATCTCGAACTGCTCCATGGCCCGCACGAGGCTCTCTCTCACGGTGTTGGTGTTCACGACGGTCCCCCTTGGACGTGATCCGGCAGCAACCGGGAATGGCGTTCCTCGGGCCTCCATGGCCGGGGACGCTTTGCCACCGGTGGCCACCCTTATACAATATCCATCGCTAGGCTCAACATCATCGTCGGTACGCAGGTCGGTGGTCCTTTGTGACCGGCACGTTTGTCGAGGAGTCTGCGCCTCCAGGCGCGACGCCGGCCGGGGTGTAGGCTCCCCGACACGAGGCCGAAGCGCGACAGGCACGCGAGTCTGGCGACCGGATCCGCGGTACGGCAGCGCCGATGGTTCCTTGAGGGCGCAGGAGCATGACGATGGAGATCCTCGGCATAGACATCGGTGGCAGCGGCATCAAGGGCGCTCCGGTGAACGTGGAGAGGGGGCAGCTCACGGGCGAGCGTCACCGGATACGCACTCCCCAGCCCTCTAGGCCGGAGGCCGTAGTGGAAGTGGTAGGGGAGTTGGTGGCGCGTTTCCGGTGGCAGGGGCCGATCGGGTGCACCTTCCCCGCCGTGATCAAGGACGGCGTGGTGCAGACTGCAGCCAACGTGGATCAGGCCTGGATCGGGACGGATGGGCAGAGGCTGCTGTCGGAGCGGACCGGCCTTCCGGTGGTGCTGGTCAACGATGCCGATGCTGCCGGTGTGGCGGAGATGGAGTTCGGCGCCGGCCGGGGGGAGAAGGGGGTGGTGATCCTCCTCACGTTCGGCACCGGCATCGGCAGCGCCGTTTTCGTCGGTGGGAAGCTGATGCCCAACACCGAACTGGGACACCTCCCCCTGCACCAGGGAGACGCCGAGGAATGGGCGTCGGACCGGGCCCGCAAGCGCGACGGCCTGAAGTGGCCCCAGTGGGCCGCCCGAGTGGAGGAGTACCTACGCCTGCTCGAGTTCCTTCTCTGGCCGGATCTGTTCATCATCGGGGGCGGGGTGAGCAAGAGGCACGAGAAGTTCCTACCCCTGCTTCACACCCGCGCCCGCCTCGCCCCAGCCCGCATGCTCAACGAAGCCGGCATAGTGGGTGCGGCGCTGTTGGCCGGAGCGGGCCTGGCTTCCAATCCGGAGTGATCCGCCGCGCCGCGTGGCGCGGCCTCGACGCTCGAGAAGCGACCTCCTGCCGTGGCTCACGGCTGACTGCCCTCAACCGCCGTTCGCTTCGTCACCAGGGGTAGGTAGCTCTTCGCCACATCCTCGACGTACTCGTCCGCCCCAATGTCGTACGAGCCAGAGAAGGGGCGGCTGTCGCCGTCTATGTCCGTGGCCAACCCGACCGCTTTCCCCGCGTCGCGTGCCGGTGAGTCGGCCGTGAGGTGATGGGCGGGATCCAGCCTCGGATCGGCCAGCACCGGCGCGATGCCGGTGTAGGGGTCCTCGGCGTTCCAGAACAGGTTGTGCTCGGCGGTCACGGCGCTGCCGGCGGCAGGGATGGGCATGCCCACGCCGTGGCCGGTGATCAGGTTGTTCACCAAGACGGCGGTGACGTACGCGTCCACCCAAATCCCCTCGCTGCCGGCCCCGCTACCCACCAGGGTGTTGTTGGTCATGGCGACGCTGGCCGGGAACTCAGTTGAACCCTCGGCATAGACGTTGCTGCCTCGGGTTGCCTGGTTGCGAGCCAGGATGTTGTTCTGCAGAGTGGCGCTGGTGGACTCCACCAGCACGCCCCCGCCCAGAGAGCCGCCGTCGTTGTCGCTGATGACGTTGGCGGCGATGAAAGCGGTGACCCTGCCGCAGCAAGCGATCTCCATCGCGCCACCTGAGATGGTGGCCTGGTTGTCGTGAATCCGGTTCCCGATCACGCTGACGTCGACATCGTTGATGAGGCGCAGCCCGGCCGCCCACGTAGCGCTGTTGCCGGAAATGTCGTTGCCCACGATCTGCGCCGAACCGCGGCTGATGAAGAGGGCGCCGCCGTCATGCCCCGACACGTTGTCGGTGATGCGGTTGCCCCGCAGGTTGATCCCGGCTTCGATGGCATAGATGCCTCCGCCGGAGGAACTGCTGTAGCCGCGGGTGATGGTGAAGCCCTCTAGAGTGGAAGTACCAGCAGTGACCTGGACCACTCGTCTGGCGCCCTCGCCATCCAGGATCGTAGGACGGGCGCTAGGATCGCGGACGGGAGGACCGGTAGGCGAGCCGTCCCAGCCCCCGTAGAGCGTGAGGCTCTTGGCGAGCGTGACTACCGCCTGATCGCCGGCACCGACATAGGTGCCCTCGGCCACGTAGATGGTGTCGCCGCCGGTGGCCGTTGCCAGGGCAGCGGCCAGAGTGCAGGGCTGAGACTGAGTGCAGTCTCCGCCGGCGGCATCGGCTTTGACGAAGAGGGTCGCCGGCGCGGTGTCGACGACGCTCAGCGGCGCCCAGGGACCGAGAATGAGGCCTAGCACGAGTAAGGAAGCGAACGACAGCCTGAAGTTGGCGAACCCCATTCCGCCTTCAGCCATATGCGCACCTCCGCCATCGAGCTCTCAGTCGGCTGCCAACCCTCTGGGTGCATGATCCGATCCGGCCTGGAAGGGTGGTTCGGGGTAGGCAACCTACAGGGGCAGCCAGACTCCCACGCCCTCCTCCTGTGCCCGACGATAGACCAGCGGGGCCACGGCCATATCGTCCAGCGCCAGCCCCAGGTTGGCCGTGGCCGTTCTCTCCCAGGCGTGCTGCCGGCCGGGCTTGGCCCCTACCACTAGTTGGCCCAGGTCGGCATGGATGGGCGGGATGTCCTGGAAGTAGCCCAGTTGCTGATAGTGGCGGAGCTGGGGCACATCGTCGGTGCAGAACAGGTCCAGCTCTCGCAGTGCCGCCCGATCCCAGTAGGAATCGTAGTCCACCAGGGAGGCGAAGGTGCCCTCGCCCAGCCAGCCGGCCTTGATGGTAGCGTGGGGCTCCTTGAGGATGGGCCCGGCGGTTACCACCAGGTCGCATCCGCTGACCGCCTCCCTGGGGGAGGGCACCGCGCGCACCTCCATGTCCAGCCGCACGGACATGTCCGCGGCGTAGCGGTGGGCCGCTTCAGGGATCACGTCGTAGGCGCGGGCTTCTTCCAGAGGGAAGAGCACCTTCAGCGCCTCCAGATTGCTCCGCCCTTGCACTCCGCACCCTAGGATGCCGGCGATGGACGACTCGGGCCGGGCCAGGTAGCGGGCCGCCACGGCGGTGGCAGCACCGGTGCGCACCGCGGTGATCCAGACGCAGTCCATGACCGAGATGGGCAGGCCGGTGTCCGGGTCGTTCAGGATGAGCAGCCCGTTGATGTAGGGGAGGCCCCGGCTGCGGTTGCCCGGGTATCCGCTCACCCACTTGACCCCGGCAGCACCCAGGGCCGGGATGTAGGCGGGCATGGCGTGGATGAAGTTGTCGCCACCGCCGGGGTGAATGCCGGGCTTGGGCGGCATCTCCACTCGGCCTTCTCCCTTCTCCCGGAAGGCCCGTTCCAGGGCTTCAATGACCTCCGCCATGCCGGGCCCGATGCGGGCGACGGCTTCGTAGGACAGATAGAGGATCTGGTTCCGGGGTGGTGCCATGGATGTACCTCTCCGGGGTGGTCGGGCAGCCTGCCGGGCGACGGTCCAGGCAGTGCCCTGGAGTGTACCTCAGGGAGATGCCGGTGTGAAGGCGCAGGAACTCACGATCGGGGGGTAAGAACCTTGAGCCGCGCCAGCATCGCTCCGGGCTTAAGCCGCGGAGCTATGGGTGAGCGAAGCCCGCCTCCGCGGGCTAGGGTGCTTTCCCAGCCGGCGAAGGCCGGCTTCGCCTTGTCCTAGCTCCGGGGTTCAGCCCGGAGCGGCGGTGCTGCTTGAGGACCCATGGCCCGATTTTGAGCTACTACAGGAAGGCTCTCCGCACCGGTCCACTCATGTCCGGCTGGGCTAGGGCCGTTCGCGCGGGCCCTTGTACTCCCGCTCGGGCTCCTCCGGCACCCCCAGGAACTGGGCCACCCGACGCTGGCGCGCCTCTCGGGGCTCCTTGTCCCGAACGGGGTTGAAGTCTTCATAGAGCCGCCGGTGGAAGGGGACATCGTCCCGCCGGTATAGCACCCCAATGGGCAACCGGTCCGTGCGGCTGAAGATGGCCCTGGCCTCCTCGGGGGTGGTGGCGGTGCGGTCGGTGATCTCCACCAGCTGGTTGTACTCCCGCCAGGTGTTGTTGAAGGTGACGCAGGGCTGGAGCACGTCCACGAAGGAGAAGCCTTCGTGGAGCACGGCCTGCACCATGAGGTCGGTGAGGTGCTCCAGTTCCCCCGAGTAGCCGCGGGCGATGAAGGAGGCGCCTGCCTCCAGCATGAGAGGCAGCGGATGTATGGGATCCTCCACGGTGCCGGTAGGGGTGGAAGGGCCCCGATAGCCACGGGCGCTGGTGGGGGTGTACTGGCCGGTGGTGAGGGCGTAGACCCCGTTGTCGTGCAGGATCATGGTGATGTCGGCGTTGCGCTTGGCGGCGAAGATGGTGTGCTCGAGCCCCTCGCCTAGCGCGTCGCCATCGCCCACGAAGTCCACCACCTTCAGGTCGGGGTTGGCCAGCTTGATGGCCTGAGCGCTGGCCATGGAGCGGCCATGAAGGCCATAGAACCCGCTCACGTTCATGTAGTCGAAGATCTTGCCGTGCTGGCCGATTCCAGCCACCAGGACGATTCGATCCCGCCCGATCCCTTGCTCCTCCAGCCGGCCGATGGCGGCTTTGAAGGCGTTGAGGATGGCGAAGTTGCCGCAACCGGGACACCAGGTGTTCTCGGCGTACGTTCCCAGGTCTTCCATAGCTACATCATTTCCTTGATCTGCTGCGCTAGTTCCGAGGGTTCGAAGGGACGCCCATCGTAGCGGCGGATGAACCGATCGCTAGATACTCCCGCTTGCTCGCGGATGAGGGCCGAGAACTGGCCGGCCACGCTCTGCTCCACCACTATAGGGTTGCTGCCCCGGTACCGCTCCAGCTCCCACACCGGGAAAGGCTCCAGGTAGGTGGGCTGCACCACGGTGGCTTGGATGCCGCCGGTGCGCAGGGCCTCCAGTACGCTCATGGTGCTGGAGCCGTAGCTGAAGATGACCGGGCCCCCTTCACCGTAGACGTTGACCGTCTTGGTGCCGCGCAGGTGCTCGATGATCGCCTGTCGCTTGCGGTACCGCTTCTCGTGCATGCGCGCTGTTGGTTCCGGTTGGTCGGTGGTGATGCCGTACTCGTCGTGCTCGTAGCTGTTCCACTTGATGACTTGAGAAGAGGGCGGGAACAGCAGGGGGGAGACGCCGCTGTCGGTGAAGCGGTACCGTCGGTAGCCATCCTCCTGAGCAGGCTCAAGCGCACCCAGCGAAGGCGTGGACAGAGGCCCTCCCCCTACGTCGGAATGGAGCACGGGCTCGGCCCAGGTGGCCCGGAAGGGGTCGAGGCTCACGTTCATGGCGCTCTCGCCCAGATGCTTCTCGGTGAGCAGGATCACGGGCGACTGGAAGCGCCAGGCCAGCCCCAGCAGGTCGGCGGTGAGGTAGAAGGCCTCCTCCACCGTGCCGGGGCAGGCCACCACCCGAGGGAAATCGCCGTGACCCACACTGATGGCGAACTTGAGGTCGGCCTGTTCGGTGTAGGTGGGCACGCCGGTGGACGGCGAGGAGCGCGATGCCAGGATGAATAGGACGGGCGCCTCCATCATGCCCGCCAGCGAGAACGCCTCCGCCATGAGGGCGAAGCCGCCTCCGCTGCTGCCCACCGCTACTCGTGCCCCGGCGAAGCTGGCCCCCACGGCCATGTTGGCCACCGAGACCTCGCTCTCCAGATGCAGGGCGTGGACGCCGAACGGCCGGCCCTGAGCCGCTAGGAAGTGGAGGATGGGGCTGGAGGGGGTCATGGGATAGGCCATGTACAGGTCCAGCCCGCCGGCCAGGGCCCCGAGGGCGATGGCCTCGGCACCGTAGATGGCCTTGCCCGTGGCGTTTCCCCTCTCGAGCGGGAACCGACCGCCGATCTTGGGCCGGGCCAACTCGAAGATGCGAGAGGCGTAGGCGACGTTGTTCTCCAGGTCGCGCTTGTACTCGCGGGCGATAACCTCTTCCACGTAGTCCATATCCAGGCCCAGAGCCGCCGCCAGGACGGTGATGGAGGCCACCCCTACGCGCAGGTCGGGCCGGGGGAACTTCTTGGCCTCCGAGGTCATGGGCAGCCCTATGCCCTCGGCTTCGGACATCACGTCCGAGTTGTAGACCAGAATGCCGTCCTCGGCTACCTCCTGGCGGTGCAGGTGATAGCTGCGCTCGTCCAGGTTGACGATGAGCTGGGCTCGAAGGTGGTGGCTGGTGATCGGGCCGGTTGAGCTGCTCACGACGGAGAAGTTGTGCCCGCCACGTATGAGGCTCTGGTAGTCGTCCATCTGGAAGATGTTGCGGCCCAGGTCGGCGAGGATGCTGGCGGCCACGGAGCCGGACTTCTTGACGCCTTCTCCCGCCTTGCCGCCCACGATGAAGGTGAAAACGTCTCTCTCCACAACACACTCCTTACTCGTATAGGCCGGTGAGACCGGCAAGGTCGAAAACGCCCGTCACCACTCAGTGTCGGGAAGGGGCCGTCGGTTGTCAACCGGCGCGTGGCAGCGGCAATGCGTGACCATCCGGGGCCGGATGGACGGCATCGCCGGCCCGGGAGGCGGGGCGTTGCCAGCCTGCAGTAGCGCCCCTTCGGCGGGCTCCACGCTGCAAGTGCCTCCCGGCCCGCGCCAGCCCTTACGCCCAGGTACCGGGCTGACTACAGGTCTTCCACCCGGGCGGCAAGCTGGGTCAAGCTTCTCAGGATAAGGGTAAGCTCCCTGCGGGCGCCGATCAGTCGTGCCCGCTCCGCGCGAACGAAACGAGTGTAGGGCGATATGGCTTCGCCTATGCGGCGCAGGTCGCGATCCAGAGCTTGGTCAAACTCGTGGGTCAGGGCTCGAGTCAGGTCCTCTCGCATGGCCCCGATGCGGGAACGCAGGCGGCTCTTGGCCTGGCTGCGCCGCGCTGGGATGATGAATAGGCCCAGGACTGCTACCATGCTGGCTGCAGCCACGCCGGTTACGTCGGCCATGGTGCTGGTGGCCAGGAGTGCCACCGCCGCTCCCAGGCCGATGGCGCCGATCTCGGCCAGGGCCGTCCCCGCCACCGCCCCTTGGGCGGCATCCGCGATGCGCTTGGCCTCGCTGCGCTGATCGTAGTTGTGCACCACTTGCTGGGCCGCTCGGCCCACAGTGTCCAGCAGGCGCGAACGATCGTAGTCGAACCCGCCGCCCATCTGGCCTATGATGCGGTCGGCGTACTGGAGGCGTCTCTGGGCCAGGTAGTCGGTGATGGCCTGCCATTGGCGCAGGTTGCCGGCCACCAGCCAGTCTATGATGTCGTTGACTCGCTCCTCCAGCAGGCGGGGCGTGTCTCCCACCACCTTGCGCTCGAACTCGGAGCGGATCATGGCCTTGTTCATCAGGTCAAAGACGCGGCCCAGCCGCACGGTCTCGTCGAAAAACTGGACTCCGCGGTTCTCCAGGGCGTGCAAGGCGTTGTCCACCTCGGCCAGGCGATGCTGGAACTCGCGAGTCATGTCCTGCTTGTAGATGCCCAACTGGCGGCCGATCTCATCGATGGCGGCGATGTCGCTCTGCAGCAGCCCCAGCCGGCTTTCGGTTACCTGAAGGTACTTCTGGGCCAGGTGGCGGCCTACCCCCAGGGGATTGCGGAGCTTGAGACGGATGCGCTCCTTCTCGTCCAGGGTGGCGACGACATACTCCTCTAGAGCCCGGAACCGACTGTCTTCCAGAGCCTGAGCATCACCCGAGGCCTTGGCCCGCAACGCCAGCCGAGCCGAGACGGGGAATACCTCTGGGTCGAGCCCCAGCAGGCGACGGGCGTGGTCGGCCACGAAGGCCTCGATCCGATCCACTTCCTCCGGGCTTTCCAGAATGTCTATCTTGTTCACCACGAAGACGATCTTCTTGCCCCAGTCGCGAATGACCTCTAGGAACAGGCGCTCGCTTTCCGTGAAGGGCCGGTCCACCGAGGTGACGAAGAGAACGATGTCCGAGCGGGGAACGAAGTCTTGAGTGAGGGCCTCGTGCTGACGGTAGACGGCATTGGTCCCGGGGGTGTCCACGATGTTGATGACGCGCAGCAAAGGAGCCGGCAGAGCCACCTCGCCCAGGCCATCGTCGCTGGCGCTCCGGCGGAAGTCCTCGCCATAGCGGATCAGCTGGATCCGGGTAGTCGTGGGGGTAACACCCTCCTCCAGCAGACGTTGCCCGAGCAGGGCATTGATGACGGCGCTCTTGCCGGAGTTGAACTCGCCCACGACTACCAGCAGAAAGAGCTCATCCAACTGGTTGACCGAGTTCTCCAGTGTCTCCTGGTCATCCGCGGAGAGATCCAGCTTGGAGAGAGCGATGCGCAGGTCGTTGAGGCGCCGCCGCTCCCCGACGAGCAACGCCTCTTCGTCTTCGGTCAGTATCCGCTGCACCATGTGTAGCCCTTCCTGCTTGGGGCGCGCACGGTATGGCGCGGCGCCCGCGGTGGGGGGATTATACAAGGGGAGGCGTGACAACCCCTAACCGCGAAGATGGCCGCGCCCATGTTGCTGATGTTGCGCTGATTCTGGCCCGGTTCGCCATCCCGTTGGCGGGGACCGGCGCTCCATCGGCGGTTCGTTCCTCCCGGCAACCTCAGTCTGAGGAGTCCCCACGCAGCAGGCTGCGGTAGTCCTCGGGGAGCTTCATAGTGATGTGTCGCCACTCACCCGGGGCGATGGCTGCGCGTAGCAGTGACAAGACGACCTTAGTATGGTTCTGCGCGTGGGCGTACTTCAGCCCGCCGGCGCGAGCGCCGACTCGGTTGAAGAACTCCTCGAGATCGTAGCGCTCGGTACGTTTGCGGCGCAGGATGGGCTCCTTGAGGTCCGCCGCCACCTGCGAGGCCAGGTGGTGCTTCTCGGTGAGCTCCAGCCGCTCCCCCAGAGTCTCGAGGACGGCATCAACCGTCCGCTCCGCCTCCTCGCGGCTGGCCAGACCTAAGCGCTCTTGCACTTGGTCCACGAACTGGTTGCGGCGCACGGTCACCTCCCGCCCTCCGAGAGATTGTAGGCGGCCATGTGGGAGGCATGTCTCTCCTGCAACGCCTGAGCCCCTTCACCGGCGCGCTCGTCGGCGACGGAAAGGATGAGAAGGACGCCTCCTGCCTGCACTCCCGCTCGGTAGGCCTCGGCGGCCTGGTTTGGCACTCCTAGGTCGAGGAGAGCCATCCGCAACCCCTCGCCGGCCGCGCCCGGCGCCGAGGCGGTGCGCACCAGAGTCACCGCCAGGTCCCCAGCCGCGAGGAGCTCACCGGCATCTCTGACCGCCACCGATTGCTTGCCGGCCAGGAGCCGATCCAGCCCGAAGGCGGTGCCGCCCAGGCTCTCGGTCAGGTCCAGCTGGTCGCGCTCCGGCGTCTGTCTGATGTGGCTGGTGGCCGCATGCCCTTGAGCGACCACGTTGATCTGCTCGGGGTCGAACCTGCGGTGGAGGAGGTCGTGGACGGCCGTCTCGGCGTCCTCGTAACTTCTGAACAGACCAAACACGGTTCTCACAATGAACACCTCGACACTAACCAGAGAAATCAGTGGCGCACATCGGCTGCCTGTATATCGTATAGCAGCGCCGTCCGCTCCGGTCAAGCCTCGCGGTAGCGGCTCAGGATCGAGGGCACATGCCGATCAGCGCTGTCGCTCCGGGCCTTCGCTGCGCTCGGACTAGGCGAGCCCGCCCCGGCTGCATCGCAGGAACACCTTCGTTCGAGGAGTGGGCGCGTGCACTCCTCCGGCGAAAGTGTAGCGGCAGTGCTAGCCGGACGTGCTCTGGTGGTGTGGGCCCAGCGAGGGACCTGAGCGGCGGTGCTGGTCGGCATGTGCCCCCGATCCCGAGCTCTTGCGCCTCGGTTAGGGCGGTGCGACTCTACCCCAGACCGGCGATGGAAGTCCCAGCCGCACCGGAGCCTCCGCCCTTGGTAGCCTGACGCCGTCCGGGAAGGCCGAGCCCGTGCGAAGGGAGAAGCGAGCGTGTAGACTGTCCCGACCGACGGAACCGGACAAGTTCCGGAGGCGTCTTCAGGTAGAACCGTGTGCGCCGCCATAGGAGGGTGGAACACGTGAGAAAGCTGCTGCTCCTTTCTCTGCTCGCTCTTCTCCTGATCGGCTGCGGCTCCTCAGCTGCCCCGGAGCCGACGCCGGTCCCGCGTCCCACTTTGGACCTGGCCACGGCTGCGGTCACACCCGGCCTGAGCGGTCCTACTCAGCAGGCGGCCGCGACCCCCTTGCCCACAGCGTCCCCCATGCCGACCGCTACCGAGACCCCGATGGCAACTACCTACACCGTTCAGGCTGGGGACACCCTCAGCGCAATCGCTGAGAGGTTCGGGGTTACACTCGCCGCTTTGGCGGCCGCCAACGATATCGCCAACCCCAACAGCATCAGGGTGGGCCAGGTGCTCATCATACCAGGGCGATCGGAGGGCTCCGCGCCCGGAGCTCCTGCCACGGATACCCCGGAGCCTGCTGCATCGTCTGTCAGCGGGACCCCCACCCTCACGCCCAGCACCCCTGTCCCTCTAGCTGAGGGGCCTCGGGGGCTACCGATGGAGTCGCCGGAGTATGGGATGCAGGCGTTTTTGTGGTGGCGGCCGGAGACGGCGCATCGGGATTTGGGGATGATACGGGAGGCGGGGTTTGGCTGGGTGAAGCAGAACTTTGCCTGGAGGGACATAGAGCTAGCCAAGGGGGTATTTGACTGGTCGGTGACGGACCGGATCATGGATCAGATAGACGAGTTTG
>JABLXR010000064.1 GCA_013178015.1 Anaerolineae bacterium | reverse complement strand
CTGGCTCCTCCAGGACGGAGCACACCACGATGGGCACTCCGTCCAGGTCGGGCCGAGAGCGTAGCTGCTGGAGGAGGGCCCACCCGTCCACGTCCCGCATCATGACATCTAGGACTATGGCGTCGGGATGGCTGCTGGCCAGGGCCTTCTCGGCCTCGGCGGCGGATCCGGCGGCCGTGATGGTGTACCGACCGCTGGCCAGGTACCGCTCGTAGAGCTGGAGCATGCGGGGATTGTCGTCCACTACCAGCACAAGTGGCCCGACGGTAGCGCGGAAGGTGAGGCTCACCCCGGCGCAGCGGCCCTGGTCGTCTCGCATCACCTTTACCTGACCGCCCTGGACCAGCATCAGGGAGCGGCAGGTGCCCAGGGCGGCCTCGAGGTCCTGGGCGTCGCCGTCCGGCAGGGGCGGGATGGCCGAGAGCCGCAGGGAGGGGGCTCGGGTGCGGGAGCTGGCGGCCAGCTGGACCGCATGGGGGTGCCGGGCAGCGAGGGCACTCAGGCACGAGATCACCGTCTGCTTGGCCAGGACGCGATCGCACAGGCAGCTCACCGGGCGGCCGGGCAGGTCCAGGTGGAAGCCGATCCCGAGACGGCGGGCGAGAGCCTCGGCGGGCCCGCGCACTTCCTGGAGCACGTCGGACAGGGGGGTATCGGTCAGCTCCACCCCGAGGGTGCGCATCTCCGCCTGCAGGCCCGGCTCGGGTTGCCCGTCGTCCGAGGCGCTTTGGGGGCGACGGGACCAGAGGTAGGCAGACAGAGCCTGGAGGCCCTTGCGGTGCTCCCGCTGGAACTGGCGGGGGCTGATGTGCAGGCGGGCCACGATGTCCTCGGTGGAGAAGCCGTCCACGTAGCGGTGGAGGAGGACCAGGTGAGGGCGGCGGTCGCGCTCGAACGTGGGGCTGTCGCGCGGCGGTTCGAGGGCCTCGACGGCGTCCACGATGAGGTCCCGGAGAGAGCGGCTTGGGTCGCCGTAGTGGTCGGCGCCGGGGAGGAGCTGGGCGGTGAGCGGGTGGCGGAGCAGGTGGGCGGGGTCGTAGAGGTGGGCCAGGGCATCGCGGACCTGGCGGGTGAAGTCGGCGGTAGGTTGTGATCTGGGTGACACGGTCTCAGTCCCCATGGGTGGTATTGTCGCATCATGGCCATAAGTTGGCCAGATGATGGCGAAAGATGCTTGAGACTGCGGGCGCGGGCCTCCTATGCTGGGAGAACCGGCGATTCAGCGGACCTACTAGGGGTCATCCGTCTTTCGGCAAGCAGGAGCTACCGAGCTGGTGGCGGTGGCTATCACTCCTGCCTCACCCACTCTCTATCGGCACTTTGGCTGACGCATTTCTCAAGGAGGTGACCGTCGTGGAGGACAGGAAGCGATTGACGAGACGGCAGTTGCTGCGAAGTTCAGGATTAGCGGTGGGGGCTGCGGCCCTGGCCGGCTGTGCCGCCGCCACGCCGCAAGTGGTGGAGAAGGTGGTCAAGGAGACGGTGGTGGTGGAGACAGTGGTCACCCCCACGGCCGCCGTCACGGCGCCGACCACCGTGACCGCGAGCTTCTGGGCCTATCCGGAGCAGATGGCGGAGTTCCAGATGCTCCTAGATGCCTTCGCCCAGAAGGAGCCGCTGGTCAAGCCAGAGATCATACCGGTGCCCGTAGGGGAGTACTGGCAGAAGCTGCAGACCATGATTGCCGGCGGCACGGAACCGAACCTGATGTATCTGAGCGCATACTGGTTCCCAGCCCTGGCAGAGAAGTCGCTTGTGCTTGAGATCGACCCTTTCATAGAGGCCAGCAACTGGGACATGAGCATCTATTGGGAGCAAACGCTGGAGGCGTTCAAGTGGGAGGCCAAACAATACGGCCTTCCCTATGTCCTCACCCCCCTGGTCATCATCTACAACAAGACCCTGTTCGACGAGGCTGGCCTTCAGTATCCGCCCAGCGACCTGAGCGACGCTGACTGGTGGACCTGGGACACTATGCTGGAAGCAGCCTTGGCCCTGACCAAGCAGGATGCCTCGGGGCGGCCGACCCAGTTCGGCTGCCAGTTCTCGCCCACCTACTGGGTGGACATTCACAACTTCCCTTGGCAGAACGGCGGCAAAGTCCTCAACGATGAGAAGACGGCCTGCCTGCTGGACAGCGCGGAATCTACAGAGGCGCTGACCTGGCACGCCGAACTCGCGACTAAGCACCAAGTATGTCCCAACGTCGGGCAGGCCACAGCGGACATCGGCTTCAACGTGGGCAACATCGGTCTCCGATGGTTTGCCGGCTCCCAGCTTCCCGGCCTTCGCAAGCAGGCGACAGAGTTCGAGTGGGACATCGCCCATCTGCCCACCAAGGCCGTCCGCGATGGTGTCCTTATCTCCGAGTGCTTCGCCATATCCAAGGCTGCTCCCAGCCCGGAGGCCGCCTGGATGCTGATGAGCTATCTCTGCGGCGATGAAGGGCAGATGCTACAAGCCTATCATCCACGCTCCATGCCCAGCACCAGGGCAGCAGCTCAGAAGTTTGTGGAGCTTGCTGCTGAGCTCCCTCCGGCCAGCCTGCAAGTCTACGTGGACTCGCTGGCGTACACCCGCTACCCCGACATCACCACCAAGTGGGACGAGATGATCACCACCATCGGGAAGGAACTCGAGCGGGCCTGGATAGGCGAACAGAGCCCCGACCAAGCCTGCAAGGTGGCGACCGAGAACGTCAACAGGCTGCTGGCAGGCTAGCGCTCTGCGATGAGGAAGGACGTTGGTTGGCCACAGTGGAGCCAACGTCCTCTTGCCCCCATCAGCGCAGCCTGGATACCAAGAGGGGTATCTTTCGAAGCGACAAGGCATCTTCCTTCTCCTACGTACCCACCAACGCGGTGCCTGTTGCACCACTGATAAGACGACAGTGCGCTGGCGCCTGTGACAAGACAGGCGCTCTCAATCTACGCCGAGGTGCGACTTTGGAGACGCGGAACCAGGCCGGCAAAGTAGGGCTGGCAGTGGTCGGCTGCGGACGCATAGCCGCCGCCCACCTGCCGGGGCTCACACGCACCCGCGAGTTCGAGCTCGTGGCCACAGTGGATGCTATACCCGAGCGCGCCCGGGAGGCCGCCAGGCAGTACGCATTCAGGCGGTGGTATGGCTCCACAGAGGAAGCGCTGAAGGATCCGGAGATAGAGGCCGCCATCCTACTATTGCCCCACGACCAGCACCGAGGCGTGAGCCTCCAGTTCCTCCAGGCCGGAAAGCACGTCCTGGTGGAGAAACCGATGGCGCTCAACACCCCAGAGGCCGACGAGATGATCGCTACGGCAGAGAGGGCCGGTCGCAAGCTTATGGTGGCTCACGTGATGCGGTTCATGTGGGCTCAGCGGAGGGCTCGAGAACTGGTGCAGCAGGGGGCCATCGGCGAACCGGTGCAGGTCATCGAGAGGCGGCTGGACTACATAGATGCCCCTCGCACTCCCTGGTGGGCCTCCGGCGAGCGTACCGGAGGCCTGCTCTGGATGCTCAACGGCAGCCACTCGGTCGACACCACCCTGTGGATACTGAACACGCGGGCAGAACGAGTCTATGCTGAGTTCCGCCACACTAACCCTGCCTGGGAGGGTGAGGACGACTTCGCCGTCACCCTGAGCCTGGCCAACGGGGCCTTCGCCACTCTGCACCAATCCTGGACCACTCGCCTGCGCGCCTTCGACAATGTCATCATAGGTAGTGAAGCAACCATTGAGCTGTATGGCCACCATAAGCTAGTGCTTCACACAGGCACCGGTGCCACCGAAGAGGCGCCCACAAGCAGGGCGGACCCGTATGAGCTTCAGGACCGGGAGTTCGCACGCGCTATTCTAGAGGACCGAGAGCCCGAGGCATCAGGCAAGGACGTGCGCAAGGTTATGGAAGTGATGGACGCAGCCCGCGTCTCAGCCCGAGAGCATCGTAGCGTAGCGCTCTGAGCAGCCAGGAGGAGAACTGCCGAGATGAAGATATCGCTTTCCGGCATCCTCTTTGAGCAAGCGACGATCGAGGAATCCGTCAAGGCCGCTGGCGAGGCCGGGTATCACGGCATAGAGCTGCGCACCAGCGAGAGGCATCTGCCCTCCAGTACCACGCCCGAGAAAGCCCGCTACTGGCGCCGGATCATCCATGGGTATGGCATGGAGGTATCTTGCCTTGCCTCTTTCATGGGTCGCTACAATCAGAAGGACGATTCCGAATGTGCGGCTGATCTGGAAGAGTTCAAGAGGTTCGCCGAGCTGGCCCACGAGTTGGATTGCCGCCTGGTCAGGCTGCTCGTGGGCGGGCCGCCCTCCGCCCAAGCCACCGAATCGGACTGGGAGCGTCCTCTGGCCTGGCTGAAGAAGACCGAGGAACTGGCTGCTTCTCTGGATGTAGACGCGGTGATTGAGATACACAACTGGGATCTCGTGGATGCCGTCGAGCCCAGCCTCAGGGTTGCTCGGGAGGTAGGCGGCAGACACCTCGGCTTCATATACGAACCAGCGAACATGTACATAGTGGGCAACGAGTACCGGGCGCAATCGGTGGAGGCCCTGGCCGATCACATATTTCACGTCCACGTGAAGGACGTCATCCTCCTGCCATCGGAGAAGCCACCTTTCCGCATCATGCCACTGGGGCAGGGAGAGATGGACTACCTGTCCGTGTTCCGGGGCCTGCACCGCATCCGCTACAATGGCCACGTCTGCGTGGAGCTGGCTCACGGAGCACACCTGACCATGGAGGGGCAGAACCTGGCGCGCAGGGAGCTTCAGGCCGTGCGCAGTCTCATCGAGTTGACGCTCTAGGTGTGCGGTGTCCCCATCCCCTTGCCGGCCGCTCGGCACGGGTGGCACAAAGACCCCGAGGTGAGTCCTGGTGGTGAGCGGTAGCATTGCCGGTCAGCAGGCCGCATCAGCGGGCGGCAGACGATTCTCTCTGAGGGCCAGAGAGGCCCTCACGGGCTACCTGTTCCTGGCCCCTAACATAATCGGTTTCTTGGCGTTCACTGCCTTCCCTGTAGCCATGTCCTTCGCCCTCGGGTTCCTGGAATGGGACTTGCTGTCTCCTCCCAAGTTCGCAGGGCTTGACAACTATTCCAGACTGTTCACCCAGGACACTTTGTTCCCCAAGGTGTTGTGGAACACCGTCTACTACACGCTTGGTAGCGTGCCTCTGGGCTTCATGTGTTCCTTGGGTCTGGCGCTGGCCATGAACCAGAAGCTGCGAGGCATAGTGTTCTTCCGCACGGCTTTCTTCGTGCCTGTAGTATCCTCCGGGGTGGCCATCGCCATGCTCTGGATCTGGCTGTATCACCCGTACTTTGGGTTGCTCAACGGCTTCCTGAGTCTCTTCAGCATTCGCGGCCCGAACTGGCTCACGGACCCCAGGTGGGCCATGCCGGCCATCATCATAATGAGCGTCTGGAAGAACGTGGGCTACAACATGGTCATTTTTCTGGCTGGCCTCCAGGGCATCCCCCAGCATCTATACGAGGCAGCCGAGATCGATGGTGCCGGTATAGGAGCCCGCTTCCGCTACGTGACCATCCCCATGCTGACCCCCACCATGTTCTTCGTCATCGTGATGTCTGTCATTGGCTCCTTCCAGGTATTTGAGGCTTCTCTCATCATGACCAACGGCGGACCGGCTGACGCCACGCGGACCCTGGTGCTATACATCTACAACAATGCTTTCCAGTACTTCAAAATGGGCTACGGCGCTGCCATGGCCTGGGTGATGTTCGCCATCCTGTTCGTGGCCACCGCTGTGCAGATGCGCCTTCAGCGAGAGTGGGTCGAGTATGAGTAAGAGAGGCATCCTCTGTGGCTGACGCCAGAGCGGCAATTGCCGTCACCAGCGACGGCCTCGGCGTGGGCTTCAGGCGCCGCAGGCAGATTAGGAGGGTAGTCTACCGCACAGTGGCGTACGTCCTCTTGGCGGCCGGTTCGGTCACCGAGCTCTTACCCCTGCTCTGGATGATCAGCACCTCGTTCAAGGAGCCGGGCAAGGCCTACCGCTGGCCGCCGCAATGGATCCCGGATCCCTGGGTACTGGACAACTACGTCGAAGCGTTTCAGCATCTGCCGTTCGATAGGTTTGCCATCAACACGGCCTACACCACCGTGGCTACCACACTTCTAGTGGTCTTCACATCCTCGTTGGCTGCCTATGCCTTTGCCCGGCTGCGGTTCCCGGGACGCGACGTCATCTTCCTCCTCTACCTGGGGACGATGATGATCCCTGGGCAGGTGACGATGATCCCCAACTTCATCCTCATGCGGACGTTCAAGTGGATCGACACCTACAATGCTCTCATAATCCCGTCAGCATTTAGCGCCTTCGGCACTTTCCTCCTGCGCCAGTTCTTCCTCACCATACCCTACGAACTGGAGGACTCCGCCAAGATCGACGGGGCCTCTGCCTTCAGAATCTACGCCCAGATCGTCATGCCCCTGGCCAAGCCGGCCCTGGCTACCCTGTTCATCTTCACTTTCATGGGGCAGTGGAACAGCTTCCTCTGGCCCCTCATCGTGACCAACAGGCTGGAGAGGATGACCCTCTCCGTGGGACTGCGCTATTTCCAGGGCGAGGCAGGGGGGGAGAGCTACTATACCTTGCTCATGGCCGCTTCGGTGGTGGTGTTGATGCCCATACTGCTGGTCTATGTGATCGGCCAGCGGTACTTCATCCAGGGCATCACCCTGACCGGTATCAGCGGGAGATAACGGAGGAGCCACATGCCCCTTGATCCTACCACCGGAGCATGGGAGGCCCGCTTCAAGAAGGGGATAGACTATCGCGCCTTCCCACCCGAGATGACACCCGAGGAGCGATTCGCGCTCGCGCGGGAGGCCGGGTTCGACGGGATCGAGCTGGTATTCTCCGCCACGGGCGCGCTGCCGCTGGACGCTTCCGATGAGGAGTTGATCCGCCTGCGTGCTCTCGGCGGACGATACGTACCCATCTGCGGCGTCAATGGCGGGCGTGCCCTTCTGGAGGCACCTCTCACCCACCCGGACCCGGAGCGGAGACAGGCTGCCTTCAAGATGGCGCAGCGGCTCATCGAGATGACGGCCAGGCTGGAGGCCGACACCTTGCTCACGGCTCCCGGCGTGGTGGTAGCCGACGTTCCGTACGACGACGCCTATAGCTTCTGCGTGGACACTATGGGCAAGCTGGCCCGGTATGCAGCAGAACGAGGGGTCAGGCTCGCCGTCGAGAACGTCTGGAACAAGTTTCTGCTAAGCCCCCTGGAGATGCGCTCTTTCATAGACGAGGTCGCCAGCGACTGGGTGGGAGCGTACTTCGATGTGGCCAACACGCTGCTCTTTGGGTTTCCCCAGCACTGGATCAGGATCCTGAATCATCGCATCCTGCGGGTGCACATGAAGGACTTCCGCTTGAGCGTGGGCAACATCAACGGATTCCTCCAGCCTCTACAGGGCGACGTTGACTGGCCCGCGGTGATGCAGGCTCTGGTGGAGGTGAAGTACCGGGGCTTCCTGACGGTGGAGATCCCCTCCTATCAATTCTGCGGAGCCCGGACCGTGTACGACGCCTCCTCCGCCCTGGATGCCATCATCGCCCTGACGCCTGCGTAGGCCGCGCCCGAGGAGGGACGTCCTGTGAAGTCATGGATCTTGACAGAACCCTACCGACTAGAACTGGTGGAGATGCCCAAACCGAACCCCGGCCCCCACGAGGCGCTGGTGCGCATGCGCCACATCGGCCTCTGCGGATCGGACCTGGAGATCTACCGAGGGCACCGCGATCCCGAGTTTCTCACCACTCCCGTGCGAGCGGGGCACGAGGCGTCGGGTGTGGTGGAAGCGGTGGGCTCGGAGGTGCAGGGGCTGAAGCCGGGCGACAGAGTGGTGGCCAGGGGCATATGGGGATGCTTCTCGGAGTACATCGCCGGGCCGATGGTGTCTCCGCCCAGTCCTCGCGCCATGCCCACCCTGCAGCTGGTCAAGCTGCCCGGCGATTTCCCCGAGGAGTACGGGCCGTTCATCGAGGTACTGCCCAAGATCGTACGCACCGGCGAGCGCATCGGGGTCACTTCGGGATCGGACGTGGTCATAGTGGGGCAGGGAGTGTGCGGCCTCTTGCTCACCCAGGTCGTCCGCATGCAGAATCCTCACCGACTCGTGGTGCTCGACCTCCACGAGCACAAGCTGGACCTGGCCCGACGCTATGGGGCTACCCACACGCTCGATGCGTCGGCGGGTGCCCTGAGCGACCTAGTGCGGTCGGTGCTACCCGATGGCGCGGATATCGTGATCGTGGCCCATCTGGCCGGCAGCGGCGTACCGGAGGCAATCGAGCTGCTCAAGTGGAACGGCCAGCTGATCCTCTGGGGATGCCTGGGCAAGACTGAGGTCGACTTCTACCGGCTGCACGCTCGGGGCGGGGACATCCTGGGTACCAGGATGCGCAACCTGGAAGAGGACATCCGCTACTGCCGCAAGGCGGTGGAGTACGTGGCCGACGGTGTCATTGACCTCTCCCGGCTGATCACCCACCGCTTCGACCTGGACCACGTTCCCGAGGCCTTCGCCGCCAAGGACGAAGGGGGCCCGGGCATGGTGGCGGTGATGGTGGACAGCGCCGACTGATCCTCGCTCGGCGCGGCGCGCCTCTCCTGCCGTACGAGCGACTGCACCGCACCGCCCTTCTGGCCGGCGTCGCCGCCTCCTCCCCACCTCCCGCCGCCAGCTGAGCGGGCCGCCCGTGTGGCGGGCGCGACCAAGCCGCTGCGCCTTCCACGGTCATCCCTTCTGCCTTCTGACCCCTCGTCAACGGCCCCATCAGTGGTCCCCGCCATCCCGAGGGGACGGTTTCTAGCCAGGCCGCGTCCAGTCAAGTGATAATCTGCCCAGGTGCCCGGTCGCGTCAGGAGATGACCCTGCCGAGAGCGCCAGCTCGGCGCGGTCGGCCGGCTTCGGGGTCCGTCTCCTGCCACGGACGGCGGGCGACCTCTCCTACTAGTGCCTGAGTGAGGGATGGCCATGCATGCGGACAGCCAGCACGTTCACCTGGAAGGCAGGCGGGAACTGCGCCGCTCGCTGGCGCTGCGGTTGGCGGCCGGGCTGGCCGCCGTTGCATGGTACGGCTGGTACCGCACCATGGTGACCTCCCCGTGGCAACCGGGGCTCATGCTCCTCCCCATCGCCGCCGGCGCCATGGCCCTCCTCGCCGCCCGGAGTCGTCGCCTACCGACCCCTCTGTCGAGCTGGCTGGTCGTGCTCCTTCCCCTGGCGGCAGTGTACGCAGCCGCTCTCGCGGGGCACGAGGGCGCCCTGCCCTTCGCGGCTCTGCCCACCGCCATGGCCGCCTTCCTGCTAGGCCCGTGGGCCGCCCCCGGCCTGGCCGCCCTGCTCTGCGTCGTCACCCGGCTCAGCCCCGCCCTGAGCCAGCCGGACCTGTGGCTGCATCACCTGCTGCTGGCCTCGACCGGCCTGATAGCGGCGGTGGTGGCGCGCAGTCTCGATGGGCTTCTGGGCCAGGCCTGGACCCAGGCGGAGAAGAGCGCCGCCCTGGTGCGCGAGGTCAGGTCCAGGCAGGAGGAGATCAACCGGCTCAACAAAGCGCTCAAGACGTCCAACGCCCTGCTGAAGCGCAGCCTGGCCGAGCTGGCCCAGGCGCAGCGAGAGGCCCAAGAGGCCCGACATCTGAAGGAGCAGTTCGCCAGCACCGTAAGCCACGAACTGCGCACGCCTCTCAACATCATCCTGGGCTTCATAGACGTCATCCAACGCTACCCCGAGGTCTATGGCGACGTGCGCTGGACGCCCAATCTCCTCCGGGACCTGGTCGAGATAGAGCGCAGCGCCCGGTACCTCTCCTCGCTGGTCGACGACGTGCTCGACCTAGCCCGCATTCAGGCCCTCAGGATGCCCATCCACAAGGAGCCGACCGACCTCGCCGATCTCATCGCCGAGGTCGCGGATCTGGCGTCGCGCTTGCTGCTGGGCAAGAGCTCGGTGCGCCTGGAGACCGAGGTGCCAGGCGATCTTCCTCCGCTCTACGTGGACCGCACCCGCATCAGGCAGGTACTCCTCAACCTTCTGGCCAACTCCTGCCGGTTCACCAGCACCGGCCGAATCTGCGTCCGGGCGGAGTGTGACTGGGAGGAAGTGACCATCTCCGTCACCGATACCGGACGCGGGATCAGCCAGGAGCAGTTGGAGGCGATCTTTGACGAGTTCCGCCAGGAAGCCGGCGCCGAGGGCCCCGAGGGGGAGACCATGGGCAAGGGGCTGGGGTTGGCCATCGCCAGGCGCTTCGTGCAGCTACACGGAGGCCGGATGTGGGCGGAGAGCGAAGTTGGGCGCGGCAGCACTTTCAGCTTCACTCTGCCGCTGGCCGAGAAGCAGGTGATATCGCTCGGGGAGTCTCGGGTGCCGGACGAGGCGATGGGCGAGGTGCCCCGGTCGGTAGTGTTGGTCGGCGATGGGGAGTCGGCCTCGTTCCTGGAGAGACACCTGGAGGACTGCGAGGTGGTGTGCGTCCCCACGGTGCACGAGGCCCGCAAGTTGGTGAGGCAGATGCGGGCCAGGGCGGTGGTGGTCAACGTTCCTCCGGAACCGGAGACAGCCGGGGAGGCTACCCCGGCGCCCATCCTGGCCGAGCCCGTTCCACTCTTGCAGTGTACTCTCCCCGTCGGGCCTTGGTTGCAGGAAGGAGAGCCGTTCGACACTTGGCTGGTCAAGCCGGTCACGGCCGAACAGCTCCTGGCTGTGCTCGACCAGGTCGGCCGAAGCAACGGCCACGGCCCGGGCGGCAAGGACGAGCGGCCGTGCCGGGTTCTCATAGTGGATGACGACCGGGCCTTCGTCAGGCTGGTGCGACGGATCCTGGAGGCTCAACCTGCCCGGTACGAGGTGCACTGGTGTCACAGCGGAGAAGAGGCCCTGGATATGCTTCCCTCCGTCGAGGTGGACGCCATTCTGCTGGATCTGGCCCTGCCGGGCTGTAGCGGCCGCTCTGTAGCCAGGGCGGTGAGGGAGAGCCGTTTCGGCCAGCGCGCCCCGGCCCTGGTGGCCGTCACCGCCATGCAGCCCGGCCTTGAGGGGCAGCTGGCTGTCCCTCACAGCTTTGCGGTGACGTCCCGCAACGGCCTCAGCCAGGAGGAGGTCCTCAGTCTCATCCGGTTCTCACTGAAGACGCTGGGCGGGGCGTACCCGGTCCCGCGACCTGATCCAGAGCCCTGACCAACGCCTCCCGCTCGACCGGCTTGGTAAGGTATACCGCCGCCCCCAGCGCCCGCCCCAGTTCGGGGTCGTCCACGACGGAACAGACGATCACGGGGAGGGATCGGGTCCGGGCGTCGAGCTTCAGCTCCTGCAGCACACTCCAGCCGTCCGCTTCGGGCATCATGATGTCCAGCAGGACCGCGTGGTAGGCCCCTTCGGCAGCCACTCTGCCCGCCTCCTGGGGGCTGGGCACTAAGACGGGCTGCCAGTTGGTGTTCTCCAGGTACCGCCGATAGAGGGCGAACACAGCCGGGTTGTCCTCCACCACCAGGAGCCTTCGGCGCCGCAGAAGGGGAAGGCGGATGCGGAGCACTTGGCACAGGTCGGTGCCGACGAAGTCGTGGGCCAGACCCTGGGCGCCGGCGATCCGCAGGGCTGCCTCCAGGAGGTCAGCGCGGGCGAGCCGCTCCGGACGGGCTACGGGGAAGGCAACGTACGCGTACTCGTCGTCGGCACTGAGCCGGACCGTCGCTTGCGCGTGCTCCAGACTCTGAGCCAGCGCGCTCAGCACCTGAATCAGCACCTCGCGCAGGATTCCGGGGCTGGCGCTGACCTGTACTGGATGCCCTGTCCCGGCGTAGGCTAGATGGACCCCCCTGGACCGGGCCAGAGGAGAGACGGCGGCGATGGCGCTGGCGACGAGCTCCTCCAAATCCATGGAGGTAGACTTGCCCACCAGAGCCTTGATCTCCTGGCCCAGCGGGTCCTGGCGGCTGGCAGCGTAGTCGGCCAGAAGCGACTGGAGCACCTCCGCCAGGCGCTGTTCCCCCCACCGCAGGTCGCGGTACACCTGTCGTTTGCTCAGGGACAACTCGTCAGCGATCTCCTCCGCTGACAGCCGCGAGACGTAACGCAAGGTGATGCACTCGTGGGCCCGGTAGTGGGAGGCGGTAGGGGCCACGGGCCCGGTGGGTTTCAGTTCGCTCATGGCATCGAGCAGAGCTCGCCGAATTACCTGCCCGATCTCCGTGGCCTGGGCCTGCTCGGACCCTGGCGCGATGACGCGGGCGATCTGGCACAACCCCAGTGCTTCCGGGTCATAGAGGTGAGCGAGAGCCTCGCGCACGTCTTCCAGACTGATCTCGCCCATGGTTCACCTCATCTCAGGCACCCCCGGCGGGGGGACAGTGTCAGAGGTTGTCACTCGGATTGGCACCGATGCCGGTAGGGCTCCGGCTATACTTAGCCTAACTCACCCAGCAGGTCGTGGCCAACTGCCGACAGGGTGCTGTGCCGCATGAGTCCAGAGAGCTAGAGGGAGGAGTAGCAATGGCAGCCAAGCGTGCTATGAGCAGAAGGAGATTCCTTACACTGACGGGAGTGGCCGCAGGAGCGACCACCCTGGCCGCCTGCGCCGGGACTCCGCAGGTGGTCGAGAAGGTGGTGAAGGAGACGGTAGAGGTCGAGAAGATCGTCAAAGAGACCGTGGTAGTGGAGAAGCAGGTGACGGTGGAAGTGCTGGCCAAGGGCAGCATCCCCATCGCCTGGTGGGTCTATCCCCAGTGGGACGGCATCACCGGGGAAGAGGCGGAGATCGACGGCAAGGAACCCACCGCTCTGGACTGGCCGCGGCACGTGTCCGAGCAGTTCATGGAGATGCATCCCGAAGTGCGGGTGGACCTGGAGCTGATGGACTGGGGCACCGGGCGACAGAAGGTGAATGTAGCAGCTGCCGCCGGCCTGGGTCCGGATGTCTGGTGGGAGGACAACGGAGAGATCCTCAAGTTCGCCCTGCAAGGGGTCCTGGAGCCGATAGACGATGCCCTGACGGGCGACGACCTGGAGGACTTCCAGCCCTGGGCCATCGAGCACGCCACTATCGCCGGCAAGATCTGGTACTGGCCCTGGGTCTCCTACACCACCTGTGTCATGGCCAACCGGGCCCTCTTCGCCGAGCGGGGCGCGGAGAGTTTCCTTCCACCGGAGGACAACCGCAAGTGGGACTACAACCAGTTCCTCGAGGCGCTCAAGGAGATGACCTTCGACCGCGATGGTGATGGCACTGTAGATGTGTATGGCTATGCCATTCCCTGCCAGCAGAACCCAGGAGACTATCATCGGCACAATTTCCTCTGGGGCCGAGGGGCGCGGATCTTCAGCCCGGAGTGGGACCGCATCACGCTCTACGTTCCGGAGGCGGTCGAGGGCCTGCAGTACATGCAGGACCTGGAGCACCGCCATCAGGTGATCCCCGCGGGTTCTGCGGCCATGAGCAACTCGGACGCAGGCAGAATGTGGAACGAAGGTCGGCTGGCCCTCTATCCCGCCGAGCCGGGCATCAAGTTCCAGCTGGAGAAGGCGATGCGGGAGGGCACCATCCCGGAGGGCCTCATCGAGCTCTATCCCGTGTTCCATCCTTCCCAGCCGCCCAACGAGCCGGTGGAGTACTCCGGCGAGGAAGGGATTGGGGTGTTCAAGCAGAAGGATCCCGGGAAGCTGGGCCTGGTGATGGAGTTCGCTCGCTTCCTCACCAACACCGAAAACCAGAAGGCAATCAAGCCGCTCAAGTATTTCCCGGTGCGCAAGAGCGCGGGCAACCTGTACCCGGACGACGAGTTCATGGAGTTCATGGCCACGACGCTGGCCTACGCCGGCCCGGACACCAGCGTGCCTTACTACTACGGCGCTCGCCAGTTCTTCGTGCCCATGTATCAGGAAGTGATGAGCCTGCAGCGAACGCCGGAGGAAGCGCTCCAGTTCGCCTCGTCTGAGGCCCAGAAGTGGCTGGACGAGCAGCTGGCTCAGCGGGTCATATGAGCGATGACCGCGGGGAGACGCTGGCAGGGCAGAACCCTGCCAGCGTCCCGTTGACCCTCGGCAACGCCCGGCAGAGGCCGAGCCGCACGGACGGGCTGCTGGCGGAGATGTATCGCAACCGGTGGGCGTACGTCTTCCTGGCCGTCCCCGTCCTGGTCCTGACCGTATTCTGGCTTGGCCCCATCATCTACTCCTTCGTGCTGGCCTTCCTCCGCTACCGCCCGCAGGGCTCGGAATGGGTGGGGCTGGCCAACTTCCGGGCCACGCTCAGCGACTACCGCTTCGGCCTCGGTCTGCGCAATACCCTGGTTTACACTGTGGGCGTGGTGGGCCTGGGGCTGGTATTGAGCCTGGGCATGTCGGCGATGATCTTCCGGCTCAAGAGCACCAAGCTGCAGGTCTTCTTCAAGGCCGCCTACTACCTTCCTAGCGTGGCTTCGGCTGCCGTGATGTCGTTGGTGTGGCTGTGGCTGTACGAGCCCGCCTTCGGCCTCCTCAACTACATCCTCACCCGCGTCGGGTTGCAGCCGGTCCTGTGGCTGGCCAACCCGCGGACGGCCCTGCCGAGCCTGATGCTCATGAGCCTGGCGGGGGGCCAGGGTGCCAGTGTGGTGCTCCTCACGGCAGCGATGGGCAGCGTGCCCCCCGAGCTATACGAAGCTGCCAGCATAGATGGGGCCAGCGAGAAGCGGCAGTTCTTCAGCGTCACCCTTCCCCTCGTGGTTCCCACCATCCTCTACCTGGTGATAATGGGCACCATCAACGGTTTCCAGGTGTTCACCAACGTCTACATGATGACCAACGGAGGCCCGGGCAACGCCACCACCACTGTCGTCTACAACATCTACCGCTGGGCCTTCGACAGCTTCAACTTCGGCAGGGCCTCGGCCGAGGCGGTCTTCCTGTTCCTTATCCTCGTCGTCGTCTCCTACGCCCAGTACCGCGGCCTAGGGCGAGAGGTGGAGTACTGATGCAGGGCGTGTCCGCACAAGTACGTCCCCCAGTCCGCTCTCGGTGGTGGCCCAGTCCCCTCGTGGCGCTCGGCTACTTCCTGCTCTTCGTGTGGGCCGTGGCGTCGCTGCTTCCCCTCTACTGGATGTTCGTGACGGCCCTCAAGCCGCCCACCATAGTCATGAGCATGCCACCGCAACTGGTGCCGAATCCGTTCACCACCGTCAACTTCCAGCGCCTGCTCGACCGAGCCATCGTGGTCAGGTGGTTCGCCAACTCCTGCTTTGTGTCGGTCAGTGTGACCGCCAGCACCGTCTTCCTCTGCAGCCTGGCGGGATACACCTTCGCCAAGCTCACTTTTCCTGGGCAGCGGGTGCTGTTCTGGGGCATACTGAGCCTGATGATGGTGCCAGGGCAGGTTCTCCTGGTGCCCTCCTTCATCCTCATGACCAAGCTGCGGTGGATCAACACCTACTGGGCCTTGATCGTGCCCGACCTGGTGAGCCCCTTCGGCATCTTCCTCATGAAGCAGTTCATCCAAACGCTGCCGCGAGAGCTCATGGACGCCGGCCGCATAGACGGCTGCAGTGAGTTCGAGGTGTTCTGGCGCATAATGCTGCCTCTGGCTCTTCCCGGCATGGCGGTCCTGGCCATCTTCACCTTCATGGGCCAGTGGAACCGGTTCCTCTGGCCGCTCATTATGACCAGCACCGAAGACATGCGCGTCCTGCAGGTCGGGTTGGCTACCCTGCAATTCCAGAACTACCAGGATTACGGCCTGCTCATGGCTGGCGGAGTGGTGGCGGCGCTGCCCATGATCGTCATCTTCTTGGCCTTCCAGCGGTACTTCCTGCGCGGCGTCACCATCGGTGCCCTCAAGGGGTAGAAGGCTGCGCTTTGACTCAGATCGACGGAGGTAAGCATACAATGATCAAAGCACTACTGCCCGAGGACTAGTGTGCAAGGAGAGGGTTCGATTCCATATCGGTGACTCCGTGCGAGTCAACCCTAATAGAGTCTCGTATCCCCGCGTGGCCGGTGAGGGCAGACCCTGTACTGCTTTCGGGCGTGTTGGCCAGAGTGCAGCACCAAGGCGATCTCATTAAGACAAGGAGAGAACTGTGGACGAGCCGATGTTCCCCTCGCGGAATAGAGTGAAGATCACTGTGCTGAAGAAGCTGTTTCACGAGGATTTGATAAAGGAATACACCGACACAGGGAATTGGGGTCCATGTTCGCATTTCAGTGAAGGTCAAGAGTTTGCTGTGTCTGAGGATAGACCCTGGGACATGCCACCTGGGTTTTGCGGATGGGCGTGGGCAGATATCCAGAAGGCTGTTTGGGGCATGGCTCGCGGAGGCCCAAACGTGTTTGTTACGTGCTGCACGGATGGCTACCGGCCAGTACTATTCAAGTTGGAGAAAGAGAAAGTCAAGCAATGACCCATGACCTGACAACAGGCTGAACCTGACTGGCATTTTGGCTGCGCTTCGTGCCAGCAGGCGATCCTGAGCATTAGGCGGCGCCGGGCTCGTAGGGGATATCTACTAGGAGTTGGTTCAGCGCCACCCCGAGACTGAGTGGTTCATACTTTGTTTCGGACCAGCCCCGTCGCTTGAGGGGAAGCTGCTACTGCAAGTACAACTAGAGCGCTTCCACCGCGAGGTCGGAGAGGACCACCTCAAGAGACGGACTGGTCCGAAGTAGTCTTTGCTGGACATCCACACGAAGCTACTGATCGGCGAAGTAGTTTTGGGAGCAAGTCATATGAGCAAGACAATGACGAGCAAGCGGCGCCTGCTCACGGCCATTCGCCATGAGGAGCCCGATCGGGTTCCCATCTCACCCCGCATCGGCGCTTTCCTCAACGACTACTACGGCCACTCGGGCTGGATGTACGAGCTCAAGGCGGCCCAGGAGTTCGACTTCGATCCTCTCATCTTCCTGGGCTCCCCCTACCCCAACTACGTGCGCAGCCTGCAGGCCTCCTACGAGGACCTCGAGGACGTGCGGGTGGAGCTCACCATCGAGCGCCATCCCGAGTCCACCCTGGTGCGACGGCGCATCCAGACCCCCGCCGGGCCCCTCACCGACGCCTACCGCCAGTACAAGGGGGGCATCGGGTACGGGGCCTCCCCCAATCCTCACTGGGAGGAGCGCCTGGTTAAGGACGAGGCCGACCTGGCGAAGCTGGCCTTTCTCTTGCCCCAGCCTACCGTGTCCGCCTTCGAGCCTCTGGCCGAAATGGTGGAGATCGTGGGAGAGCGGGGGCTGGTGCAGGTCACCATCGAATCGGCCATAGATCACCGGGCGGGCTGGGCCTACGAGCTGGTGGACATGATGGTGGCTGCCTATGAGAACCCTGGCTTCCTGCGGGCCCTGCTGGATCTGTTCCATCAGAACTGCCTGGCGGAGACGCGCTGCGCCCTGGAGGCCGGGGTGCCGGTGATATTCACCCCCTGGTACTTCGCCTCCCTGAGCGCCGGCTGGTCGCCCCGGCTCTACCAGGAATGGTTCTTGCCCCTGATCAAGGAGCATGCCGATCTCATCCACGATAGGGGAGGGCTGCTGCACTTCTACGACGACGGCAAGATGACGACCATCCTTCCCTGGCTCAAAGAGGCTGGCGTGGACATCGTCTCCACTCTCACCCCTCCTCCAGTGGGAGACGTGGAACTCAAGGCGGCCAAGGAGATGGTGGGAGACAGGATCTGCCTGAACGGCAACATAGACCTCATCTACGTCATGAAGATGGGGACGCCGGAGCAGATTCGGGAGGCGGTGCGGCAGGCTATCGTGGATGCGGCTCCAGGTGGCGGGTTCATCCTGGGCACCAGCGACAGCATCCGCGACACCGAGCTGGAGAACGTGCGAGCCTACTTCCAGGCGGCTCACGACTACGGCGACTACCGGCATTTGGGGAGATAGGACGCAAATGACGCAGACAAGAGCCGGATGAGCGCAGATCAGAAAGAGATAGCTGGAGGGAGATCAGCGGGAATCAGCGTAGTATCAGCGTCATGAGCGTTCCATTCCAGCTTGCACACAGGAGTCTGCCCGTGACTGCCAAGATGACCAGCCGTGAGAGGCTTCTGGCCACCATCCGTCACGAGGAACCCGATCGGGTGCCCGTCTCGCCCCGCATCTGGGCCTTCCTTATGGACTACTATGGCGGTGGCTCCTGGGAGTTCATTCTGCGCGCTTCCCAGGAGTTCGACTACGACATCTACTTCGCTACGCCCGGGCCCCTCCCGGCCTTCATCGGGCCCTCGCTCACGTACCGCAGCTTTCCCTCGCCCGAGGTCAGAGTCACTCAGGAGATCACGGAGGAGGCCAGGGCGGTGACGGTGCGGCGCCGGTTCGACACCCCGGCCGGCCCCCTCACCGACGTGGTCTATTACGCCCCTCCGGGCTTCGAGTACGGCATCTCGCCCAGTCTGGTCTGGCGCGAGCACATGATCAAAGAGCCGGAGGACCTGGACAAGCTCCACTACGTTCTGCCCGATCCTACCCGGCCCAGCCTGGCCCAGTACTGGGAGATCGAACGGATCATCGGCGACCGAGGCATCGTCGAGCTCACCATGAGCCCGCCGCTGGACCACTTCCTGGGGGACCTGCGGGGCCTGACGAACCTGATGCTGGACTACTACGCCGACCGGCCCTTCTTCGATCGCATGTTCGTCTTCTTCGAGGACTACTCCCTCAGGCTGCTCAAGGCAGTGCTGGAGGAGGGGGTGCGCTTCATCTTCGGCACCTGGTACTACGCCTCTCTCAGCGCGGGTTGGTCCCCCGCCATCTTCCGGGAGGTGTTCGCGCCTCTAGTGCGGAAGCACGCCGCCCTCGTGCATGAGTACGAAGGCATCTATCATATCTACGACGACGGTAAGATGATGCAGACCCTGGGCGACTACGTGCGGTCTGGCGCCGACGTGGTGGAGACGCTGACGCCGCCGCCGGTAGGCGACGTCGACTTGGCCGAGGCCAAGCGCCTCTACGGTGATCTCACCTGCCTCAAGGGCTACATGGACCTGCTCTACGTGATCAAGATGGGCACTCCGGAGAGCATTGACCGGGCCGTACGGGAGGCGATCGAGATCGCCGCCCCGGGTGGTGGGTTCATCCTGGGGTCGAGCGACTCCTTTCGGGAAGGGACGCCGGTAGAAAACGTGAGGGCGTACTTCGAGGCGGCCCACAAGTACGGCGACTACCGCCACCTGGGGAAGTAGAACGCTGATCGGCGCTGATGATGGGCAGATCGACGCCGATCAGAGAGAACCACAAGCAGGATCAGCGCCAATCAGCGTAGCATCAGCGTTCATCTGCGTACCATCCTGGCGGCCGGGGTTGGCATCGGGCCCGGGTGGCGCTAATATGTGTGGCGCACCGGCGGCCAGTCCGCGGAGAAACAGACCATGGAGGAAGCGACACATGGCTTTACTGGAGGAACTCTCGCAGGCACTGATCAACGGCAACGCCCCCAAGACCAGGGAGCTGACCCAGAAGGCGATCGATGAGGGGATGGCCCCGGGTAAGGTGCTCAACGAGGGGCTGAT
>JABLXR010000063.1 GCA_013178015.1 Anaerolineae bacterium | reverse complement strand
TCGCCGAGTCAGCTCCTCGGACGGTAGAGCGTTACCCTGTCGCCGCGGTCATTCGCCACGCAGGTCGGCGGCTGCGCCCGCAGCCACACGACGACGGCCAGGTCCCCTACGGACCCTCCGGCGTTCAGGGAGAGGAACAGGAGCGCAGGTGGCAACCATTCGTGCGGTACCGCAGCCAGCAGGATCAGGCCGATCCCCGTGATCACCACCAGGGGTGCCACCCCTACCACCGTGTACTGGCGGCAGGGCAAGTACCAGTCCGGTGCCCCGGCGGAAGCGAACACGACCCTGAAGCGGAACACCGGCTTCGATCCGGTGATGAGCCAGAAGAAGAGCCCATGCACAGCCTCGTGCAGCACGATCACGCCCGCTACTACCAGCGCCAGCACCAGGACCAGCGAGAGCAACTGCCCGACACTGGCGACCTCCAGGCTCATACCCATCGCGCCGACATCCGGGCGCATCCAGCCCAGCACGAAGAGGAACAACCATCCGAAGCCGACGAAGAGAACAGCCCCCGCCACGGTGAGCAACACCTGAAGCCTGGCATCCTCGCTGATGTCCAGGCTGCCTGCCCTATGGTAGTCCTCAGGCAGATGGCGCGTCGCTCTCATGGGGGCCAGTCTAGGTGAGGACGCGCCCCGCCGAAAGCCGTGCGCACCAGTCCACGGTACTCCGCGGGCCTGGAGGCGGACCCCAGGGTATTGTAGACTCCTCGTCACCACTCCCAAGGAGATACCGCATGTCCTACCGCCGCGGCATGGCCGCCTTGCGTCTGGAGATGCCCGACCGCATTCCCCACACCGAGTACGTCTCCCACTGGGAGCTGGTCCGGC
Source organism: Anaerolineae bacterium (assembly GCA_013178015.1). Classification (NCBI taxonomy): domain Bacteria; kingdom Bacillati; phylum Chloroflexota; class Anaerolineae; species Anaerolineae bacterium. Next base: position 18,970 of record JABLXR010000063.1, on the reverse strand, counting down.
ACCTCACCGGCCTCGATCCTTCCCGGCCCGATCAGGCCGCCGAAGCCTGGCGCCGGTTCTACCTGGCCGCCGACTATGACTTCCTCTTTCGCACCAATGACGGGCCGGTGCCCTGGCAGGAGCGAGGCCGCACCACGGACATGGGCCACGCCGAGTGGCTGGAGGACGGCTCGGACCGGCGAGACATTGTCCCCAGCCCTTTCCACACCGTTGAGGACGTCCTCGCCTTCGATGCTGTCGAGGAGTACGGACTCCCCGACTTCGACGAGTTGGTGGCCTTCTACGAGGACGACTACCGCACCAACCAGCAGAGGCATCCCGAGCTGGTCTTCCCCGGAGGCTACTACAAGACTATCGTCTCCGGCTGCATCCAGGCCTTCGGGTGGGAGATGTTCCTCACCGCCGTGGGCGCCGACCCGGAGGGCTTCGATCGGGTGCTGGAAGGCATCTTCCGCCTTTCCCAGCATCACTTCCGCGCCTGGGCCAGGACCAGCATCCGGGCCTTCATCTGCCATGACGACATGGTCTGGAGCCAGGGAGCCATCTTCCGGCCTGCCTGGTACCGCGAGCACATCTTCCCCCGCTACCGGAAGCTGTGGCAGATCCTCCACGACGCCGGCAAGATCGTCCTCTTTTGCTCCGATGGGGACTTCACCCAGTTCGTGGACGACCTGGCCGATGCCGGCGCTGATGGGTTCATCTTCGAGCCCCTCACCAGCCTGGAGTACGTGGTCGAGCGCTACGGCCGCAGCAAGGTCATCATCGGCAACGCCGATGCCCGCATTCTGACGTTCGGTGACAAAGAGGCCATTCGGGCGGAGGTGAAGCGTTGTACCGAGTTAGGCCGCCACTGCCCCGGCTACTTCATGGCCGTGGGCAACCACATCCCGCCCAACATCCCTTTGGAGAACGCCCTCTACTACCTGGACTGCGTGCGGGAGTCGTCGGTCCGATAGGGCAGACTCAAAGGGATCGCGCGCTAGGCAGGATACCGCTCCGGTGATATGCTGCCTAGCGTCTCTCCAGAAGCTGTCCGGCCTCAAGCCTGAGCCGGGTCATCCCACATATCGCGCCGACTGGCGTCGGACCGGAGCGGGGGAGCTGCTCCGGGGACCTTGTGATGGAACGGCGCCCGACACCCCGTCACTGGAGGTGCAAGATGGGTAGCCGGCGTTCTCGCTAGCCCGACGGGGCAGCCCCCGCCTCTCACCCCTCGCTCCGCCGATCGCCACTGATCGGGCCTATGCACATCTTCGCTCTGACCGTGTCCTGCATGACCGCGAGTTGGGCCTCCGAACGGTCGCTCAGGCCGCTGTCGCGCCTGTCGAACCACAGGCCCGGGTCCTGTACCGTGGCGACCGCCGCAGCCCCAGGAGCGGCTGGCCGGAGGGGGACTGCCACCACGGGATGGCGTCTAACGCCTACGGTTTCCCGGGTGGAAGGGTCGGGATGGCTGTGGACTGCGACCAGGGATCTGGCGTCGTCATCGGCGTCTCCGACGAGTTCGTGGTCACACAGGCGCCGTGATGCGTGCGCCGCGAGCCGGACGCGGAGCTCCGCGTCCGGCTCGCGGCGTGGGCTACACCGCCTCGGAGACCAGGTCGGCGGCGCACCGCTCGAGATCCGACAGTGAGACGCACCAGTGCCCTGCCAGGCGGTACCCGGTGAGCCTACCTTCCCGTAGGAGCTGCAGGGCATCCTCATACGAGCAGCCCAGGGCATCCGCTGCTTCCTGCAGCGTCAGGGTCTCCTCAAGCTCCAGCAACATCTCTGCTCCCGTGGTTCAGGGTGGTGCCTCGCTCCCCAGAGGGAGCGGCACGTCACCTTCCGGTGGTGCAATCCCTGTGCCGGGCGCAGCCTCGGACACAACAGAGCCGCGCCTTGAACGGCGCGGCCTGGGCGAGCTCTTAGCTGGTGTGCTCTAGGATCCACTCCGTGATCAGGTCCAGCAGCCCGGGAACGAACTCCTTTTCCAGGGTGGCATACTCGTCCACCCCTCCCGTGACCGCCTCCTGGAAGAGGTGGTTGGCGGAAGCCAGGATCTCGATGCGAAAGTCCTCCAGCCCAGCCTCCTCCAACGCCTCCCGCATGGCCTGGGCGTTCTTCTCTGGCGGGACCTGGGTGTCGAGCTCGCCGAACAAGGCCAGTACCGGCACGTCCAGCTCCCGGAGGGCCGGCACGGGGTCGTACTCGACGAAAGAGCGGAACCACGGGCTGGCCACGTTAGCGATCTCGGCCTCGACGGCGTTCCTGACGAACTCGTCCACGTCACCCAGGGCGCGGCGCTGAGCCTCCGGAAGGGCCTCTATGGTGGCCCGCAGTTCGGCCTCGGACCGGGCGCGGACCTCGTCCCAGCCCTCGCCCGTCTTCACCGCCTCCAGCGTCTTCTGCTGCTTCTCCTTGGCCGCGGCGATCTGCTCCTCCGTGGCCCCCTGGGCTCGCATGATCAGCTCCAGCTGGTCCACCAGTATCTCTTCGCCCGGCGTGGCCGGTCCGGCCAGCAGCACCAGGTAGGATACGTTCTCGGATCGGTTGGCCACTAGCGGGGCCACTATCCCCCCTTCACTGTGCCCGATCAGGCCGATGGCCTCCGGGTCTATCTGGGCATGGCTCAGAAGCAGCTCCACGGCCGCCAGGACGTCGCCGGCCAGGTCCACCTGGGTAGCCTGGGTCAAGTCCCCGGTGGAGCCACCCACGCCCCGGTCGTCGTAGCGCAGGACGGCGATGCCGTTGCGGGTCAGGTGGTCAGCGATCCTGAAGAAGATACGGAAGCCGAGGATGTTCTCGTCTCGGTTCTGGGCGCCGCTTCCGGAGATCAAGACCACGGCCGGGAAGGGTCCCTCGCCCTCGGGCAGCGACAGCGTCCCCGCCAGGGTGATATCCCCGTTGTGGAAGACGACCTCCTCCTCGCGATAGGGGAGCGGCTCCTCTACCACTGGCGGGGCGGGCTCCAGGACGAACGTCCCGGCCACACCCATCTGGACGAAGGTCCCGGAGATGCTGCCCGACTCCTCGACCTGGCCGGCGAAGGCCGCCAGGCTGTTGCCCGAGAAGGCGGTAAAGCTGATCTCAGGCGGGTGGTAGAGCACTTCGTTCAGCGGAATGTCCATGGCCCCCTGCACCGGGATGTCCATGGTCGCCACCAGTTCCTGTCCCCTCTGGCCGAACTCGATCTCGATCTCGATGCGCTGGCCCCCCACCTCGATGGCGCCCACGTAACGGCCTTCCGGCGGAGGGGCTGTCTCTGGCGTCTGAGGGAGCTCAACGACGGTGGGAGTGGCCTGCGTGGTGGCAACTGCGGGAGCGGTCGGGCTGGCCTCGGGCGTGAACGGGGTCGCGGTGGGCTCCGGGGTAGCAGGGGCACCGCAGCCGAAGAGCGCAAGTGCGGCCAGCAGCGCCAGGATCAAGAGCAATCGGGGAAGACGAGCGTCACGTACGTGCATGAAACGCCTCCTCTCGAGCGACAGGGCCCGCATCGGACGCGGGCCAGGGCGATTGCGCCAGTGCGCTCTCTCGCGGCCGGCCTCGGAAGGAGCGCTGGCCAGGATTATACCGCGAGGGCCCGCGGGAGGCAGCACACGCTTCGGGGCTGGATGCCAGCGGAAGGCGGAGCCCGAGCGGCAGGAAGGGCGAGGCCCTATTTCGCTCCGGCACTCACCTCAGGGCGTCCACTGCCATGGCGCCGAACACGAGCAGGAGGTAGGGGCTGGACAGCTTGAACAGCAGCCAGGCGGCCCGGGGCGAAGGCCGGAGGGCGAGAAGCACATTGCCCCCCGCCAGCACCGACCCGGAGACGAGCGCCACCGCCAGGTAGAGGTGTCCCAGCCCGGCGGCAGGGTAGAGGGCCAGGGAGGCCAGGAAGGCCAGCACGGCGGTGCAGGCCAGGCAGCGGGCTGCCTTTCTTAGGTCCACCACCGCCGGCAGCATTGGCACCCCGGCGCGACGGTAGTCGGCCGTGTGGAAGATGGCCAGAGTCCATATGTGGGCAGGGATCCATAGGACCACCAGGGCCGCCATCAGGACGGGCGCCAGGTCCAGGCTGCCTGTGGCCGCTGCCCAGCCGAACAGGGCCGGCACCCCTCCGCTGAAGCTGCCCCAGAGCACGTTCCAGCGGCTCCGTCGCTTGGTCAACAGGATGTAGATGACGAGGTAGTCCAGTTGAGCCAGAAGCATGAGCCCCAGAGTGAGCGGCCCTAGGGTAGCCGAGAGAACGAGAGCCACCAGTATCAGGGCCAGGCCGAACCATAGGGCCCGCGTGGGAGGGCTGATGCGCCCTGTCGGCAGCGGGCGGCGCCGGGTCCGCACCATCGCTGCGTCCAGGTCGCGCTCCAGGTAGCAGGAGACGGCGTTGGCCCCGGCGCTGCCTGCCGTGCCTGCCAGCAGCACCACCGCCAGGGGCCAACCCATGATGGCGCCTCGCCCGCCTACCACGAAGGCAGCCAGGCCCACGAAGACCAGCAGCGCCACCGAAGCTGGCTTGCACACCATGACGTAGGCGGTCAGGGCTTGCCCTGCGCCGCCCGGTCGTCGGCGTTCGGTCAGTTCAGCGCCGGCAGTCCCGGTCTCCCAGGTCACTGGTAGCCTCCGTCACCTCCGCTACGACTCGGCCGGCGCCTGCACCCGGCCGAAGCGCCGCTCCACCCAGCTATGGGGAAGTACGAGACTCAGGATGTTAGGCAGTCCCAGGGTCCACAGCAGGTTAGCCAGGAAGGCCAGGAAGCCGATCCCGGCTACCACCGCCCCGATGACGGCCAACACCATATAGCCGCGGTACTCGCCGCCGAAGTATAGCATACGCCGCAGCATTCCCTGGGAGCCCGCGGTGCCCATGGCGGTAGTCATGAGCAGGGTGCCCCCGGTCCACCCCCAGAAGTGCACGTCGATGAGGGCCCGGCTGCGAGCCTCGAGCGTAGTGAGCATGGGTAGCAGAGCGTAGACCACGGCGAAGAGCAGGTTGCCCAGGCCAATCATCAGCAGCACATGGGCGTGTGGGTTGACCACCCACTGGGTGTTGTGGAGCACCACGTTCAGGCCCACGTTAGCCTGAATCAGCCCGGCAGTTCCCCCGGCGGCGAAGCCGAAGATGGAACCCAGAATGAACCTCAGGGGCGCGGTCATCTTGACCGGCCGGGCCAGCCAGATGGTCATCATGACGGCGAAGATGGTGAGCCCCATGGTGAAGAACTCGCCCCAGGTGACGAACTGGCCGGACACGAGCTTGAGGAAGCCTGGCTGAGGCCGATCCGCTAGCAGGTGGTGGCTCCAGACGAACATTGACACCAGCAGGTCGGCCAGGATGACTGTACGCACCACCGATTCGCCGAAGAGCTTGCGCCCCGCCAGAAGGGGCACCAGCAGGTACCAGGTACCGGCGGTATACATGAGCACGTTGCCATCGGCCACCATGTCCAGCCCCCACCAGAACCAGTTCTTGTACAGGAGGGGGTCAATGGCGGTGGGATCGAGGGGGTTGCCCAGAAGCGCTGCCAGCCCGTAGACCAGGATGAGCGCCCCCGCCGAGAGTATGACCACGGCATTGATGGCCGTGTCTATGGACCCGCGCCCCACTGCCACTATGAACACCGGCATCTGCTCGTAGTCCGGGATGTCGGAGGCCTCAGCGGGTCGGAAGCGGCGCCGCAGGCGGGTGATGCCGAAGGCCGAGGATAGGAACTGCCCCAAGGTGTAGGAGTGAGGGTTGGTCTTGCTCAGGACGGTGGCGAAGAGGTTGAAGCCGAAGAGTAGGATGTTGATCATCACTACCGCCATGGCGGTGACGAAAACCACGCTGGCGCCCAGGGGCACCCGATCGTAGCTCACCGGCAGGGGCCAGTAGAGAGTGTAGAGGCTATTGAAGACGCCGAAGAAGCCCGATCCCCAGGCCAGGAACACACCGCCCGCCTGGAGGAAGAAGTTCACCGGCACCAGCTTGGGGAACTTGATGGGCTTCTCCACCAGCTTGGGGACCAGATAGTAGAAGGCCCCCATCACGGCCATGTAGGCGAAGCCGTAGATGCCCACCACCGGGTGGACGGTGAGCATGCCGAAGTAGAGGTCAGTCGAGGTCAGGTCGCGGCCACCAGGACGAACCGCGGCCAGCATCTCCTCGACCGGGTCGAGAACGCCCGGAGCGGCCTGATGCGTGCGCATCAGGGCGCCCTCGAACCCGGACATGGCCAGGAAGACCAGCCCGACCACAGCGAAGCGAAGGGTCCACTTCTCGATCCAGCCAATCCTGATCACCTCAGCCCCTCCCTAGCCTGTGACCACGATGGCGTCGTCGAGGAACGTCTCCGGATGACGCGGGCCGGAGTACTCGGTCGAGCGCACGTCGAAGACGCCGGGTTCGTCGAAGCGCCAGAGGATGCGGTTCTGGTGGCCGGGTATCACCTGCATCTGCAGGATCATCCGGCCGTCCTGACGAAAGACCCCGAAACCGTAAGTGACGTCTTCTGAGGTGGCCAGAAACTCCACGTACTCGCCCACTCTGATCTCGCGCGCTTCCGGCGAAAGGGTGATGCGGTAGTCGGCGAAGTGGGCCCTCACCTGACGGTTGGGTACGGGGCGATCCCACAGCATCCAGCGCTGCCAGGGTACGACGGGCGAGAGGGTAATGGCGTTGAAGACCAGGAAGACGGCGATGAGGAAGCCGAACCAGAGCCGCTCGCTCTTCTCCATGGTCACTCCTCCTTGGCCCTCACCCTGGAGGCGAAGAAGAGCATGAAGCCGGCCAGCGCCACCAGGAACAACACGTAGAGCAGCCAGATCAACTCGGTTACGTACATACTCGTCCTCCCCATCAGGGCTTGCCGCGCAACCTGCCGGGTGCACCATCAGGCCCCGACGCTGCTGCACGGAGCCGCGTGGCCGGCAGAACCATAGCACTATGGTCACATTTGCTCAAGCGTACGGTCGGTACCATGGGGCTGCATTCACCCCGCGGCAAGCACTGCGGGATCAAGTCTCGGAGCACACTCATTGACAGGCACGAGAGCGTGAGCGTATCATGCAAGCGCGACCTGAGAGGTTTCAGGGAGCGTCGTGCGCAGGCGAATCGGGGGCGACGCCGATGCTCTCGGGTATCTGGGCGCCGACCATGATGCGTCAGCTCCCTTCCTCGCACGGGGCGGACTTCCGGGCGCCCTCACCACTTCGGGGCCGGATGACGGCATCCGCTGTCACACGCCGGCGCCACATCGCCGTGGGCCGACCACTCAATCGTGCATCGCTCGCTGCTGTCCGGGGCCTACACCGGGTTAGGCAGAGGGGCAATGCGAGAGCTGTCCGCGTCTTGGGTTCTGGCCCGTATGCGGGGCGGGCCGATCTGTGGGCAGAGAGGAGGGTCGCATCCCGCGCTGAGGCCGCGTTTCGGGCAGACCGTGTCGCACAAGGGACCGGGGGGCGGCGATCTCCGGTCGGGGAGGGTTTTCATGGCTACCTGCATCAGTCGGCGCGATCTTATGAGACTCGGGGCGTTGGGCGTGGGCGGTGCCGCATTGGCTGCATGTGCGGCTAGTCCCGCTCCACAGGTGGTGAAGGAGACTGTCATCGTTGAGACCGTGGTGACGGCCACGCCTCAGGTTGTCACGGGCCCGGTGACCATCCGCTTCACCCATGTAGCCGACCCGGGCGAGCTGGAGATCATGCAAGCCAGCATCGCCGACTTCGAAGGGCGCAATCCCGACATCCATGTGGTGGCGGAGTTGGTCCCCGAGGATGGTATGGACCAGAAGATCACTACCATGGTCGCCGGTGGTGCCGCGCCTGACGCTGTCTACGTTCACCCCAGCTTCGTGCCCCTGTGGGCCGAGCAGCAGGTGCTCATTCCCCAGGACGACCTGGCGGACCGGGACTCGGACTTTGGCGTGGATGACTTCTATCCCGAGACCGTAGGATACTTCGTCTACGGCGGCAAGACCTATGGCTTCCCGTACTACTCCGGTCCCTCGGTGACCTACTTCAATGCTGACTTCTTCGAGGAGAAAGGGGTGGAGCTGCCCACTGTCTCGGCCGAGGGCTTCGCCACTGACTCCGACAAGTGGACCTGGGAGAAGCTGGTGGAATTGGCCGTGCCGCTCACCGGTGGGGAGGGGCCAAATCGCACCTTTGGCTACTGGGGCACGCCCTACTCCCTGCACTGGTTCAACGTGGCCGTTTGGTCCTATGGCGGCCAGCTCTGGGACGAAGAGATGAAGCAGTGCAAGCTCTCCGAGCCGGAGGCGGTGGAGGCCATCCAGTTCCAGGTAGACATGTACACCAAGTACAACATCTCCCCTCGCCCCGACCAGGCGGAGGGCCTACCGGGCGGCTTCAACTCAGGCAAGGTCGGAATGCGCTACGGCATTCGCGGCAACGTGCCCGGCTTCAAGGGCCTCGAGTTCAGCATCGGCATGGCGCCCATACCTCGCGGCCCCAAAGGACGCTTCTGCCGCAACGGCCCTAACGCCGCTGGCATTGTTTCCCAGTCCCGCTTCGTGGACGCGGCGTGGGAGCTGTGCAAGTACATGGCCGGGCCTAAGCCGGGTGACCTGGGCGGGCAGAAGTACCAGTTCGAGCAGCAGCGGGCCATCCCCTCGCGCGCTTCACTCTTCAACACCCCCGAGTTCCAGGATAACCTGCTACCCTGGGAGTCGCTTGAGGTCTACCAGAACGCCGCCGAGCACGTGAAGGCGATGCCTCTGCCGGCCCGCTATAGTGAGATTCAGCGCGCCTGGCGCGAGCAGTGGGACCTGATGCTCCTCGGCCAGGTCTCGGTCAAGGACGGAGCCGCGGCCGCCTGCGCTGCCATAGACCCGCTCCTGGCAGAAGCATAGGTTACAGGTTACAGGCGACAGGCGACAGGCTACAGGGAATAGGGACTTGGGAGGCTCAGCAGCTGCTGAAACTCCACTCCCTATCCCCTGTAAGCTGTTCCCTGCACTTGGAGTTGCTGGTGCTATCTACGGCTAGGATACGACGCTCGCTGCGCTCGAATGCCGAGGGGTATACCTTCATCTCACCCTGGCTGCTAGGCTTCTTCATCTTCACGGTGGGGCCTATGCTGGCCTCGCTCTACTTCGCTTTCACCGACTATCGAGCTGTCACCGCCCCCACGTTCACCGGCCTAGCGAACTTCTCCCGCATGGCGAAGGACCGGTATTTCCTTATCTCTCTGGGCAACACTGCCTTCTATACCTTCCTCGGCGTTCCGGCCTTCCAGCTTTCTGCTCTCTTGATGGCTCTCGCGCTCAACTCCAAGATCCACGGCACCAGCGTGTACCGCACCATCTACTACCTGCCCTCGGTGATGCCCGCGGTGGCCAATGCTGTCCTGTGGGTGTGGATCTTCAACCCCGAGTTCGGGTTCGCCAACGTCGTCCTGCGCTGGTTCGGGCTCCCCGGCCTTGCCTGGCTGGCCGACCCCCGGCTGGCCAAGCCCTGCTTCATCATCATGGGCATGTGGGCCACCGGCGCCAGCATGCTCATCTACTTGGCCGGCCTGCAGGGGGTGCCTGAGGCCCTCTATGAGGCTGCCGACATGGATGGCGCCGGCACACTGCGCAAGTTCCTCTACGTTACGATACCGATGATCACTCCCACCATCTTCTTCAATCTAGTGATCGGCTTCATTGGCTCCTTTCAGGTCTTCACCACGGCGTACGTTGCCACCGGCGGCGGCCCGGTGAATGCCACTCTCTTCTACGTGCTATACCTCTACCAGATGGCCTTTCAGAGCTTCTGGATGGGCTATGCCAGTGCCCTGGCCTGGGTGCTCTTCGTGATCATCCTTATCTTCACCATCATCCAAGTGCGGCTATCTAGCCGATGGGTGTACTACGAGAGCGCTTGAGCTTTCGTTGACGGACGTGCCGGCGGGTGAGAGCGGTTAGGAGGAAGGGATGCAGCTGACCGGCCGATTGGTGCGCAGGCCTGCAGGGATCGCAGGGATCGGCCTCCATGGTCGGAGAGTGCTGTTCGAGGTGAGCATGCACGCGCTCCTGATCCTGGGTGCCCTGACCATGCTAGTACCTTTCTTCTGGCTGGTCAGCACCTCGCTCAAGCCAACCGGGCGCGAGTTCACCTATCCTCCGGAGTGGATCCCACGCCCAGCGGTTTGGCGCAACTACACCGATATGCTGTTTGGGCCCATACCTTTCCTTCTCTTGGCTCGCAACACTGTGGTGATCGCCGCCCTGTCCCTGGTGGGGGTGCTCCTCTCCGCCTCCCTGTCCGCTTTCGGTTTTGCCCGCCTGAAGTTCGCCGGCCGCGATTTCTGGTTCATGATGGTCCTGGCGACCATGATGCTGCCTGCCGTGGTGACTCTCATTCCCACCTTCGTGCTGTTCAAGGAACTCCGGTGGATAGACACCTGGTTGCCCTTGATCGTTCCTTCCTACTTCGGAGGCGGGGCTTTCAACGTCTTCTTGATGCGTCAGTTCTTCCTCACTCTTCCCGTCGATCTCGACGAGGCAGCCCGCATTGATGGGGCCAGCAGCTTTCGTATCTGGTGGCAGGTGATCATGCCTCTGTCCCGACCTGTCCTGGCCACCATCGCCATTCTCAACTTCATGGGAGACTGGGACGCCTTCATCCGGCCCCTGATCTACATCACCACCATGCGCAAACAGATGATCGGAGTAGGGCTGGCCTTCTTCCGCGGGCTGTCCTCGGGCTACTCCCGGTGGAACCTCCTCATGGCCGCTGCGACCCTCATGACCATACCGGTAGTGGTTCTCTTCTTCCTTACTCAGAGGTACTTCGTAAAGGGCATCGTGATGACCGGCATAGCCGGGCGCTGAGCGGGAGAAGTCGCACGCGCTCCGCGCACCGAGAACGAGCGCCCGCCTAGAAGCGGACTGCCTGCCGGCTCTCTCCGTCGTCCAGGAGTCCCTCGCGCCCGTCCAGGTCCAGCACGGTGCCGAAGCTCCCGGGGAGGGCGCGGTGCAACAGAGCCAGGCCCTTGTCCGGCGTGAGCCATCCCTGGTTGGCCTGCAGGCCAGTGCGCAGGCATTCTTCATTGGGCTCCGCGGCCGGCCCGGCCGAAGAGAGGACCAGGAACGGCTCGGAGACGTCCGTCACCCGGGGCCGGAGACCGACCTCCACCAACATGGCGCTTCCCTGTACCGGGTCGTAGAGCAGGTGCCGAGAGGATCGCGCCGGCCTAAGGTCTGCCAGGAGGGCCAGGGCCGCCTCCGGCGAGCGGGCGATCTCGAGACAGAACTCCAGAGCCACGCCCGGTGGCACGCCCGGGTTCAGCCACTCCGATCCCGGGGCCATCAGCACAGCCGCGGCCAGTCCCTGGTTGACTCCGAGGTGGAGGCCAGGGCGAACACCCAAGCCCAGACCGTGGTAGAGGCCTCGTGAGCGCCACTGAGGGCGGACGAGGGTCGGCAGCAGCGCCATCCCCAGGAGCCCGTTCTGTCCCTCAGATCTGCGAACCAGGAACGCCAGCGCACGCGGCACGTAGCCGGCCAGAAGGCGGAAGGAGAACGGCAGTCCTTCGAGTAGTGAGTATGTGAGGAAGTCCCCTTGGGAGAGGCAGACTTCGGCCGCTGCTGCCGTCAGTCGCTCTCGAACCACCGCCGGCAGGGCCTCCATGGCCGATTGCAGCGCCGGTCGCAGCAGGTGAGGGGCGGCATCCTCCTCTGACAGCAGGTGGAGAAACTGCTCCACCTCGCCTCGGGCCTGCGTGGGTTCGTCCAGGCAGGCCGGCGCGCCCGCAGCGGTAGCGGCCAGGGTCAGGGCAGCGCCAGCCAGCAGGGCACGCCGGGCGCAGGGGTGCGCGCCCAGCCGGGGTCGCCGGGGAGGGTCATCCGGCTGGGGCAGTGGTAGCCTCCGGCGTCGGGGAGGAACCCGATGCGGTAACCTGCACCTCCACTGCTTCGGGGAGAATGCCCCGCAACTCAGTGCCCGCCGGCGGAATCACTGTGGGGGTGAGGCGATGCGTGCCCGGGGAAAGATCCACCAGGTTGACCGTTGCCTCTATGCTCTCTGGGACCAGAGTCTGCAACTGCGCCAGCGGGCCGTAAAGGATCACATCCACCGCTCCGGGCGAAAACCGGGCTTCCAGCCCTGGCGCCAACCCCTGGGCGCGCACGGGGACCTGCATGGTCCGGCTGGCGGTGATGGGCACGATCTCTACCGTCACCAGCACGGTCTGAGATGCTTCCGGGCTATCGGGGACCACCGTGACGCCCGGGGGCAGCTCCAGTGCCACCCTGCGGGAAATGGTATCGGTGGCGCCCGTGATGTCTACCGGTTCGGTGTTGATGTAGCCTTCGATCTCTGCCAGCGCTGAGGGAAGGCCGAGAAGGGTGACACGAGAGGGCGTGACGGCGATGTTGCTTACCGAGTAGAGAGCCGCCGGCTCTCCCACCAGGTTCACGCGCACCGGAACAGAGGGCTCCCAGTTCGCCCTTTGGGCTAACTCCACCCGCACGTTCACCGCCGAAGGCGTCACCGTCACTCCGGTCACCGGCAGGGCGTCCTCGTCCAAGGGAGTGGGAGTCAGGGACCTGTCCACGCTTTCCGTCGTACCTCGTAGCCAGACGTCCACTCCGGCGAAGGCGACCCGAGCCACGGCGGGCTCGGCCCCGCTGACCACCACCGTCTGGGGATCCACTACTGGATCGCGGGTAACGTACCCCAGCGGTGGCGAGTCTATCACGTTGACTCGCACCGGGACGGTCTTGCTCGCCAGCCGCTCCAGGCGGATGGTGGTGAGGACAGGGGTCTGTTCCTCGAGGCGGATACCTGGCCGCTTGATATTCACGGTGACTGGTAGCTCCACCTCCCTGCCGATGGGAGCGTCGGCTAGGTCCACGTACGCTTCCAGGTCGTTTGTACCCAGCCTGGGCCAGGTGTTTTGGGGCGCGGTCAGGCGCACTTGCACCGATGTGTCCACCCTTGTCACCACCACGGTGCCCTCGGGCTGGTTACGCAACTGGATGGGTATGGGCTGGCGAAAGAGCTGGGTGACGGGAGGGTTCTCGGCGCTGGTGGCCCCGGCCCAGACGAGAAATGCCAACACCAGCGAGAGAAGCACAGAACCGAGCACATTGAGGAGTCTTCTCAGCCTGGGCTCCATCGTCAGTTCACGCTGCCCGAGACCGGCGGCTGTTGCCGGGGAACGCGCCCCGAAGCCGGCTCGCCAAGGTGATCTCGCCCGACTGGGCGAAGAATGCCTTGAGAATGTTGCGCAGGCGCTCGCCGTCCAACCGTCGGATCATGCGCCCGTTATGGGCGATACTGATGATACCGGTCTCCTCAGAAACGATCACGGAAACGGCGTCGCTGCGCTCGGTCACTCCGATCCCGGCCTTGTGCCGGGTGCCCAGGACGTGGCTGGTAGCCAGGCGCTCGGAGAGTGGGAGGACACAGGAGGCCGCCGCGATCCGATCAGCGCGGATGACCACCGCCTGGTCGTGCAGAGCTGTGTTGGGGTAGAAGATGGTGAGGAGCAGCTCGCTGCTCACCTCCGCGTCAAGCAGGACGCCGGTGTCTATGACGTCCTGCAGGCCGGTCTCGCGCTCGAAGACGATGAGTGCGCCGTGCCTTCGCTCCCCCAGACGCACGCAGGCGTCCGCCACCTCCTCCACTACCAGGTCCATGGCCACCTCGCGCCCGAACCAGCTGGCCACGGGTCCAGCGCGTCCCAGCCGCTCCAGGGCTCGGCGCAGCTCAGGCTGGAAGATGACCGGAATGGCCACCAGGAGTGCGGGCAGCGAGTTCCTTATCAGCCAGGTGAAAGCGGGCAGGGGAAGCAGGCTGGTCATGAGGATGGCCAGGATGGCCACGATAATCAGCCCACGCAGCACCAGGACGGCCTGGGTGCGTCTCAAGATGGTCAACAGGCCATAGATGATGGCTGCCACCAAGAGGATATCCAGCAGGCTGAGCCAGGTCAGCCGCTGCACCAGCCAGGTGAGCTGAGACACTAGAGCATCCCTTCAGTTGATAGCCGTCCGTGGCGCGGGGACGCGCTCAGGGCGGGCACAAACGCCACGGCCAAGCGCTGGTCTGCAATCCTGACCTTACCACGTACCGCCCTCGCCCAGGAGCGCGGCCAGGACCGCTTTCTGGGCGTGAAGACGATTCTCGGCCTGGTCGAAGACAGCCGAGCGCGGACCGTCAATCACCGCGTCGGTGATCTCCTCGCCACGATGGGCGGGCAGGCAGTGCAGTACGATCGCATCGGCGGAGGCCTCTGCTACCAGCGCGCTGTCCACTCGGTAAGGGGCAAACCGGACCCGGCGCTCCTGCGCTTCGTCCTCTTGGCCCATGCTGGTCCACACGTCGGTGTAGATCACATCGGCGGCGCGCACCGCCTCGACCGGGTCTTCCAGGAGGGTCACCTCGGCGCCGGTCTCGGCTGCTGCCACTCGAGCCAACTCGACCACGCCCGGATCAGGAGCATAGTCGGGGGGAGTCGCCACCGAGACGTGCACGCCCAGTTTCGCTCCGCCTAGCAGGAGGGAGTGGGCTACGTTGTTCCCGTCACCCACGTAGGCCAGGCGCACTCCGTCCAGGCGACCTAGTTTGTCCCAGATGGTGAGGTAATCGGCCAGAGCTTGGCATGGATGATACTTGTCGGAGAGGCCGTTGATGACGGGGACACTAGCGTGCGTGGCCAGCTGCTCGATGTCAGAGTGAGCGAAGACACGGGCCATAATGGCTTCCACGTAACGGCTGAGGACCCGGGCCACATCGGCCACACTCTCCCGCTCCCCCAGGCGGATCTCTTGGGGCGACAGGTAAATGGCCGTACCACCGAGGTGTTGCATGGCCCGTTCGAAGGAGACGCGCGTGCGCAGGGATGGCTTCTGGAAGATCATTCCCAGGGCCTTGCCCGCCAGCAGGGGCCTGTTCCCGGCGTCTCGCCACTCCTGGCGCAACTCCCGCGCCAACTCTAGCAACCGCCGGACTTGGGCCGATGACAGGTCAGCCAGGGTGAGCAGATGGTCCACCGGGAAGCCCTCCAGGTCAGGTGTGCCTATATATCGAGTATAGCACAGCAGGCGGCTGGTGCCAGCGCTGCCGACCTCCGCGAGGTCTCAAGACTCGAAGGGGCAATGCCGGGACCGTCTGGATGGCCGACGCAGGCCCGAGATCAGGGGGAGGGGTCCGGGGCACCAGGCAGGCGCTGGCCAAGACTCATGGCCTCCTGCCGAGGCGCAGCTGTGGTCGGGCTCGGCAGTGCGCCTCTAGTAAGCGTTGGGGTCGCGGAAAATGCGGAAGATGGTGCGGATGAGGATCTTCACATCCAGAAGGATGGACCAGTTCTCCACGTACCAGAGGTCGTACTTGGTCCGCTCCTCGATGGAGGTGTCCCCTCGGAGGCCGTTCACCTGGGCCCAGCCGGTGAGCCCGGCCTTCTCCCGGTGTCGGTCCATGTAGCGCGGAATGCGCTGACGGAACTGCTCCACGAACACGGGTCTCTCTGGCCGGGGACCCACCAGGCTCATTTGGCCCAGGACCACGTTTATGAGTTGCGGCAGCTCGTCCAGGGAGTACTTGCGCAAGAAGGCTCCCAGCCGGGTGCGACGCGGGTCTCCTGCCTTGGCCCATACCGGTCCGGTCTGCTCCTCAGCGTCCACTCCCATAGTGCGGAACTTGAACACCGGGAAGGGGCGGGCGTCCAGGCCCATACGTTCCTGGACGTAGAGCGCCGGACCGCGGGAGTCCAGCTTGACCGCGAGGGCGATCAGGAGCATGGCGGGGGAGGCTAGCACCAGGCAGGCGGAGCCAACCACCAGATCGAAGGCTCGCTTGAGGGTCAGCTTCCAGCCCCGCAGAGCCACATCTCTAACGGTGAGCATGGGAAGGCCGTCAAGGTCGCCTATGCTTAGTTCGGACGCGATGATCTGAAACAGGTCCGGGAAGACCTTGATACCGATGCGGCTACGGTCGCAACGAGAGATGATCTCCAGGAGTTGTTCCCGGGGTGCCTCGGGCAGGGCCACCAGCACCTCGTCCACGTCGTGACGATCTATCACTGCGGACAGCTGGGACACATCTCCGAGGATAGGCAGGCCCATGACTTCGCCTTCCTGGCCGTTCCCGTCCACAAACCCCACCGGGTAGTATCCCAGGTGTGGGGCGTGGCGCACCTTCTGGAGCAGCATCCGGCCCACCTCGCCCGTCCCAACGATGAGGACCCGGTCACAGCCCAGCCCGGACCGGCGCAGGAGCCTGCGGGCGGTCCCGTGGAGAAGCCTGCCCACCATCACTAGAACGATGGTGAGGAGCCAGGCGTACACCAGCATGAGCCGAGGGAAGTCCAACGCACCCTTGTAGACGAAGGAGGTGACGGCGATGGAGAAGAGGCTACCTACAGAAACGGCGCCGAACACGGAGTAGAACTCATCTACTCGCGAGGAGACCCGCTTGACGTGGTAGAGCTTGGCGAAGAAGAAGACGGTGACCATAGCGGCTACCTGGATCAACATCATGCCCAGGTAGACGGAGAACGCCGGGATGTTGGAGTCGGGTTGGGACTCGGTAGCCACCCTGATGCGGTAGCCCAGGTAGAACGCCAGCGCGGTCATGCCCGCGTCTGATAGCACCAGCAGGAACGTGAACAGGTTACGCAAGCGGCGCTTGGTCACGTCGAAGCCCCCTTACCGTAACCCACCAGGCGCTCGACCAGCCGGATGCCGGCAGCAACGGCAGCCCGCTGCAGGGGCTGAGCGCCATCGGCGTAGTGTTTGTCGTAGAAGATGCGCATGGCGCGGAAGAACTCGCGCCCGGCCCGATCGCTCTGGGAGCTGGAGGCCCGCTTGTAGTGCAGCACGGTCACGTCGGGCCAGTAGACCACCCGCCAGCCCGCCGACCCCAGCCGGTAGCACAGGTCGAGGTCCTCGCCGTACATGAAGAACGTCTGATCCAGGCCGCCGACCTGCTCCAGCGCCTCCCGCCGCAGCAGCATGAACGCTCCCACCAGAGAGTCCACGTCGGCTTGATGGTCGGGGCTAAGATAGGTGAGGTTATAGGACCCCAGCCGACGGCTACGGGGGAACGCTCGTGCCAGCCCGGTGTACTTCGCCAGGGCGCTGAGCGGCGTGGGGAACCCGCGGCGGCACGCCAGGTCCAGGCTCCCGTCCGCCAGCACCAGACGGGGGCCTAGGGCGCCCACGTCTGGGTTCCGCTCCATGAAGTCCACTGTCTCCGCTAGAGCTGACGGAGGCAGCAGTGTGTCCGGATTGAGCATGAGGTGATAGCGGGCGTCCTGCCGGGCGAAGCCGAGGTTGTTGGCATAGGGGTATCCGAGGTTCTCGCTGCGCACGAGGCACACTTCAGGGAAGCAAGACTCCACCATTTCGGCGCTACCGTCGTTGGAGTCGTTGTCCACCACGGTGATTGCCACGTCGAGCCCGCCCACCCGACTCTCTCTCAGGGAAGCAAGGCAGTCTCGGAGCAGCTCACGAACTCTATAGGTGACCACGATCACGTGAAGGTCAGCGATGGGCATACGATACCTGCCTCACCTGCGCCGGCGGCATTCTACTGCTTCGTGAGGTCGTCGGTCAACGACAGGCCTGGCGCACTGCAATTCCCCTGCAAGAGCCGCTCCAGAACCGCGCGCATGGCCCGGGCGGCCTGTCCGCGGTGGCTGAGAGCGTTCTTCTCCTCCGGCGATAGCTCTGCCATAGTCCGGCCCCGATCGGGCAGGAGGAAGAGGCGATCATAGCCGAAGCCGCCGCTTCCTCGCTCCTCCCGGGCGATCGTGCCCTCTACTGATCCTTCCGTTAGATAGACCTGACCGCCCCAGCACACAGCGATTACGCAGCGGAATCGGGCGGAGCGCTGGCCATCCGGCACGGCTTCCATCTCAGCCAGGAGCAGGCGCCGCCGATCAGAGTCAGAAGCTCCCTCCCCTCCGTAGCGTGCCGACATCACTCCTGGCCGCCCCCCAAGGGCGTCCACCTCCAGCCCGGAATCGTCGGCCAGGGCGGGCATGCCGGCAGCGGCAGCGTAGGCGCAGGCTTTGGCGCGGGCGTTCTCGGCGAATGTCTGGCCCTCTTCGGGCACGGCCAGTTCCAGGTTGAGATCGGCCGGGCAGATCAGCTCCACAGGCAAGTCGCCCAAGATACGACGGAACTCGCTCAGTTTGCCGGGGTTGCCGGTGGCCAGCAGGAGGGTTCGGTGTCTTGCCACGTCAGGCCGTGATGGACCGCAGGGCCAGGATAAGGACGATCTGAACTAGCCCTGCCCCTCCCCACAGGAAGTAGGACAGCAGTCGTTCGTACCGGTAGAGGGGAATGGCGAGAGCGTAGTTGACGAAGAGGACCAGGCTACCCACGAGGGGTAGGTAGAAGATGCTGCCCGGCGGCGCCATCCGATCCGGTCGTCCTAGGGCATCGAAGTGCATGGGCACTTCAGGAGGAAGGCTGGGATAGAGCCAGAAGCACATCCCCAACAGAAGCAGGCTGGTAGCCACCGTGCCGACCGTCAGAGCCAGACCGAGCCGGTCCCGCCAGACCAGCGCTCGCAGCCAGAGGGGCATCTGCAGCCCCTCCGGAAGGGGGCGCAGCGGGCGGAGCTGGCGCTCCGCCTCGTACGCCTTCAGGAAGGAATCCGGGTCGGCTGGGGATAGGGCGTACACCGCGGTCCGCGTACGGACGTAGAGGCACTCTTCAGGCGGCGCGGTGGCCAGGAACACCGCCCTCGAGCCATCCGAGAGCTGGCCGACACCGACGTTGTGGCCCGGCAACCGCAGGCCCCGGAAGGGTGCCCCGTGGCCGTCTTGAGGGCTGGCGTAGATCCCCTCTATGGCGTCCATGGAGATGGGTAAGCGCCAGGGGCCGAGCTGCACCACCAGCCCGTTCCGGTCCAGGTAGTAAGTGAGCGACTGGAAGCCCATCGTGTACAGCCACCCCACGGTGGCTTCAGGAGGGTTACATAATCGCAAGTAAACCTCTGACCAGTGAAAAATGGGAGGCCTTCCTTCAAGGAGAATTGAGGGTCTACAGAGATGGGAAGTTAATCTTCA
>JABLXR010000062.1 GCA_013178015.1 Anaerolineae bacterium | reverse complement strand
GACGAGAGGTTCGATGCCTTTCCCGCATCTCCCCGTCTCCCTGTCTCCCCCTCTCCCTGTCTCCGCGTCTCCGCGTCTCCGTGTCTCCCCCTCTCACCCTCGCCCCCTCTCTCCCTCTTCACCGCGGTGAATCTCCGGGTAGGAGACGCGGCGGAAGGCGGCGGTATGGCGCTCGATCTCGTCGGGGTCGTCGCTGTCGGGCCAGGGGATAGTGGCGTCAATCCCCATCTTGTCGGTGAGGCCGCGGCGACCGGGGACCTGCCGCGAGGAGGGGTCGAGCGAGCTGGAAGGCTGGTCCAGGAAGATGTACACATCTCGACCTGCCTGCACCCGGGTGGCGATGGCCCACTCGACCCGGTCCCGGTCGCTCAGCTCCACGTCCTCGTCCAGCACCATTACATGCTTGACGGAGGGATGGCCCTCCATGGCGGCGCGGATGGCCGCGGGCCCATCATCGCGGTGGCGCTTGCGGATGCGCACCAGGGCGTGCAGCCAGGACATGCCTCCGGGCGTCAGGGCCACCTCCACCACGTCGCACACCCGGCCGACGGCGTTGAGGATGCCGGGCTCGCGGGGCAGGCCCATGATGGTCTTGTGCTCGCTGAGTCCCGGCAGGATAGCGTGGTAGATGGGGTCGCGGCGGTGGGTGATGCAGTCAATCTCTAGCACCGGCTGAGGTCGTACCCCATCCCAGGTCTCGGTGAGGTCAATGAAGGGACCCTCGTTGGCCAGTCGGTGGGTAAGGCGGCCCTCGATGACATACTCCGCCTCGGCGGGCACCTCCAGGGGGACGGTCAGGCAGTGAGCCAGTGGCGCCGGGCGGATGGCCTGGGCGATGCCGTACTCGTCCACCCCCTTGGGCGGACTCATGGCCGCCGCCAGCAGCACCGACAGGGGGCAGCCGATGGCGATGGCAATGGGCAGGTCCTCCTGTGTGCGGGCCCAGGCGGTGTGGGTGCCCCGCCCCTCGACTACCCGGGCGACGCACTCCCGCTCGCCGATCACCATCAGCCGGTGAAAGGACACGTTTCGGCCGTACTGGGGATCGTTGATGACCGCCACTCCTGCGGTGATGTAACGGCCACCGTCTCCCTCCAGGTGTCTGAGAATGGGCAGCTGGCTGAGGTCGGGCCGCTCCAGGACCACCTCCTGGCAGGGGGGGTGGTCCACCATGTCGGGGGACCGTGGATTCTCCAGTGCCCGCGATAGGAGGCGCAGCAGGTCGGCGACGGAGACACCCAGGTTGCGGGCGATTCGTTCCCGGCCGGCGGTGAACCCGGACACCACCCGACGGCCGCCGTCCACGTCGGTGAAGAGAATGGCCTTGCCGTCCAGCGCAGCGATGATCCCGGCCGCCTCCAGGTGGCTGCTGACCGGCGTATCCACCCGGATCAGGTCCGGCTCGGAGGCGATGAACTCACGTATGGTCAAGATGTCTCCTCGCCCCAGCGCCGATACAGGTCATGGGGCAGGCGCAGACAGTCCAGGATCTTCCCCACACAGAAATCGGTCAGGTCCCGCACAGTTTCGGGCCCAAAGTAGTAGGTTACCATGGGGGGCACGATGAAAGCTCCGGCGGCGCGCAGCTGGCGCAGGTTGTCCAGGGCCTGGAGGGACAGGGGCGTCTCCCGGGGCACTACCACCAGGGGGCGGCCTAGGCGCAGGACGTTGTCGGCGCAGCGGGTGACGAGGTTGTCGCTCAGCCCATGGGCCAGCGCAGCCAGGGTGCGCATGCTGCACGGACAGATCACCATGGCGTCGGGCACGCGGGAGGAGCTGGCCAGGGCGGAAGAGAAGTCGAATGGGTGGTAGCGGCGGGTGGCGGGGAGCTCGCTGCCGGGTGCTTCCAGGGCCAGCAGATGTTCGCCCTCGGGCGTGACCACCAGCGAGACTTCGTGTTCCCGCAACACCTCCAGCAGACGCACCGCCAGTGGTGCGCCTGAAGCACCCGTTATCGCCACAGCGATGTGCATGAAACTCCACTCCCGATAGCCATTACGCCCGCCCGGGGCTCAAGTTCCGCCCCTTACCATCACCCTGTCTCCGTGTCTCCCCCTCTCCCTCTACTTCCGCGGCACCCGGCACAGGGTTACCCGATGGGCACCGGCCGCCTCCAGGGCCGCGCGCACGTCGCCGGCGGACTCTTCCGTCACCAGGACCAGGGCGTGCCCCCCCTTGCCCGCGCCGGTGAGCTTAGCGCCCAGGGCTCCCCCCTTCCGGGCTGCCTCCACCAGCGTGTCCAAGCTCGGGCTGCTCACACCCAGGCGCTGCAGTGCGGCGTGGTTGCAATCGAACAGCCGACCGAGCTCCTCCGCATCGCCCGACTCCAGGGCTCTTCTGGCTGCCTCCACCAGCCGCCCGATCTCACCCATGATGGAGTCTATTCTCTCGGGGTCGGCCGCCCGTGCCCGCCGCACAGCCCCGACCGCCTCACGGGTGAGGCTACCTTGGCCCGTGTCGGCCAGAAGCAAAGTGAGCTCGGTGCCCGGGAGAGGGAACTCCGGCGGGGAGCCCTTCCGGTAGAACACCGGCCGGCGATACACTACCACGGTGTTATCTATGCCGCTGGGTGTACCATGATGCACCTTCTCCACCTCGTACACCAGCTCCGACAGCCGGGCCGGGTCCAGCGAGATACCGAACAGCGACGCGGTCGCCCGCATCAGGGCGGCCGAGACTGCGGCCCCGCTCCCTAGTCCCGAGGCCACCGGCACGCTAGACTCCAGCCGCAGTTCCAGGTTCCGAGGGCTGGCGTGGAGCGCTTCGACGGCCAACCGCACTGCCAGGGTAAGCGGGTTATGGGGGTCACGCGACAGGCTGACTGCCAGGCCCCGATCGGGCACCCGAACCACGACGTCGTCCAGCGAGTGGTCGAAGCGGGCCTCGGCCCGGGCGCGAAGCTCTGAGAGGGGCACGGCTAGCGCTGGATGGCCGTACACTACGGCATGTTCGCCCAGGAGAATCGCCTTCGCCGGAGCCTCTCCCCACCCGATCCCACAGCGCATGGCCACCAGTATAGCCCCTCGGTGATGCGTGGCAATGCGCAGCGGCCGCTGAGAGGGGGAGACAGGGAGACACGGAGATGGGGAGACACGGAGACGCGGTCGGTTCAGTATCTCCCCGTCTCGCCGTCTCCCTCTCTCCCCCTCTCCCCCTCTCTGTGTCTCCGTGTCTCCGTGGCTACTCCCTGGGGCGCCAGCGCTGGAGGCGCAGGGCGTTACCCACCACGAAGAGAGAACTTAGCGCCATGGCCGCGGCGGCCATGACCGGCTGTAGCAGGCCGAAGACGGCGGCAGGGATGAGGAGCACGTTGTAGAAGAAGGCCCAGAATAGGTTCTGGTAGATGGTGCGCAGGGTCTTGCGGGCCAGGCTCACCGAACGGGGTACGGCTAGGAGGTCGGTGGAGAGGAGATTGATGTCGGCCGCCTCCAGAGCGGCGGCGGTGCCGCTGCCGATGGCGATGCCCAGGTCGGCCTGGGCCAGGGCAGGGGCGTCGTTGATGCCGTCCCCTACCATGGCCACCACGCGGCCTTCCTCCTGGAGCCTTCGCACTTCGCTCACCTTGCCTTGGGGTAGCACCTCTGCCAGCACTCTGTCGGCGCCCACCTGCCGCCCGACTTCCTCCGCGATCTCTCGACGGTCGCCAGACAGGACTGCTACCTCCAGCCCCAGTCGCTTCAGCGCCGCCACCGCCTGGCCTGCATGGGGCCGCAGCACGTCCGCCACCACCAGGGCGCCGCGCAGGGCTCCGTCCACGGCCACGAAGACGCGCGCGGCCGCGGGCGCTTCCGGTGCGGCACTCACTCCGCGATGGGAGAGAAGCTGGCGCGAGCCCACCAGCACTTCGTGCCCATCCGTCCGGGCCACCACCCCCAGCCCGGCCACTTCCTCGTACTCCTGCGGCGGGGAGACGGGCAGGCCGCGGTCCGATGCCGCCCGGACCACGGCGGCAGCCAGGGGATGAGCGGAGACCGACTCTGCCGCGGCAGCATAGCGCAGCACCTCGTCCTGGGAGAACCCGTCCGAGGTCCACACCCCCGTCACCTCGGGACGACCTTCGGTCAGGGTGCCGGTCTTGTCCAGGACGATGGTGTTGACCCGGCCGGCTTGCTCCAGCACCTCACCGCCGCGGATGAGGATGCCCATCTGGGCTCCCCGGCCGGTGCCGGCGGTGATGGCGGCGGGGGTAGCCAGGCCAAGGGCGCAAGGGCAGGACACCACCACCACGGCCACGGCGTGAAGCAGAGCCGCGTCGAGGTCGCCCGTGGCGATCAGCCAGCCGGCGAAGGTGAGGGCAGCGATGGTCAGGACGATGGGGACGAACACGCCGGCGACCCGATCGGCCAGCCGTTGCACCGGCGCCTTGGAGCCCTGCGCCTGCGACACCAGGCGCACGATGTGGGCCAGCATGGTGTCTTGGCCCACCCCGGTGGCCTGCACGTACAGGAGCCGGCCCTGGTTGACCGTGCCCCCGTAGACGGTGTCGCCTGGGGCCTTGGGCACTGGTAGGCTCTCCCCCGTGAGCATGGACTCATCCACCGAGGAGGTGCCTTCGGTGACTACGCCATCCACCGGGACGCGCTCCCCGGCGCCGACCACCACTAGGTCACCCAGGCCCAGGGCGGAGACCGGCCTCTCCACCACCTGGCCGTCCTCCAGCACCCGGGCCGTCTGAGGCTGCAGGGCGAGGAGAGAGCGCACGGCGCCGGAGGCCCGGCGCTTGGCGCCCGCCTCCAGATACTTGCCGGCCAAGACCAGGGTGACGATGATGGCCGCCGCTTCGAAGTGGGTGTGGCCGTGCAGCCAGATGAGGGAGATCACGCTGTAGACGTAGGCTACCCCGGTGCCCGTGGCGATGAGGACGTCCATGTCGGGCGCCCGGTTGCGCAGGGCCTTGTAGGCGCCGGTGAAGAACCCCTGGGCGGAATAGAGCATGACCGGGGTGGTGAATAGGAGGAGCAGCCACAGCCGGCCCGGGAAGTCGGCTAGCAGGCCGAGATCGAAAGGCATGCTGAGCAGGAGCACCGGAAGGGAGAAGATGGCCGCCACCGTCAACCGGCGCCTCTGGCGTCGGACTTCGCGCTCCTGCACCAGTTCCAGGGTGGAGGTCTCTTCCTCGTCCTCCTCGCGCAGCACCTCGTAGCCGGCGTCCACTACGGCCTGCTTGATCTCGGCCAGGGTGACCATAGTGGGGATGTAGGTGACGCGGGCGCGCTCGCTGGCCAGGTTCACCGATACTTCCAGCACTCCGTCCAGGCGTCGCACGGCCCGCTCTACGGCCATGACGCAGTTGGCGCAGGTCATGCCCAGGACGGCGAAATCGGCAGTAATGGTGCCCAGGCCGTAGCCGCTCTCGTCTACCACCTCGGCGATCTGGCTCAGGGGGACGTCGTCCTCCAGCAGCACCTCTGCCTCATCAGTGGCCAGGTTGACGGAGACCCCGTGGACGCCCTCCATCCGGCCCAGGTTGCGCTCGATGGTGTAGGCGCAGTTGGCGCAGGTGATCCCGGTGATGGGCAGACGAACCAGCTTCTTGTCGGCCACGCTAGGCCCCCTCGGGTGGGTACCCGATCTCCTCAAGGGTATCGCGAATGCGGGCCTCGGTAGCGGGTCCCTCGTACTGCACCTCCACCGTCTTGGCTTCGACGTCGACCGACACCTTCCTCACGCCCGGCACGACGGACAGCTCGCGGGTGATGGTGCGAACACAATGCTGGCAGCTTATGTTTGGCACTTGCAGTCTCAGGTCGCTCATGTGCTAACTCCTAGGGTAGTGGCTATTGGGTAGTGCACAGGGTGTGCAGCAGGGCTCACGAGCCATTCACTGTTGCACTCTATCCATTGCACCTGCAGCCCTTGTCTCCCTCGACCGTACGGCGAGGCGGATCGCGTGACTCTCCGCCGTGCCTGTTCCCGCGCTCGCGGCTCCATGGCACCTTCCTCGGCGCTCTTCCTCGCCGGGAGAGGGGCACAAATAGTCTACTGCCGTGGTAGGGTATTGTCAACGGGGCGTTGTGCCAGTGCATTTCGCTCTGGGGTTGGACTGGGCCAGGGCACCAGCCTCGGGTACCTGGTGCCGGGGGCAAGGGAGCGCGGCAGGGGCGGACCACCGCGTCCATCCAGGGCAGGCACGGTCGCCTGCCCCTACGCCTGTGTGTCGGGGGCAAGGTTCCGCGATGGGGGCGGACCACCGCGTCCGCCCTGGGGAGGGCACTGCGGTACACTGCTGCTCTCCTCATGTCGCACGGTGCCGCCTGTGCTCTAGGCCCGGTCTTGGCGCTGATCCTGGGGTGTCCCTTCCGGGATGGTGGCACCTGGTTCCAGGCACCGGAGCGTGCACCGCGCCATCTCCATGGCCAGCTCCCTCTCGCCCATCACCGCATCGTTGACGCCCAGGCGGTGCAGGTACTCCAGTTCCTCTTCGCTATGGGTGCGGGCCACGATGGGAAGGCTCGGATGGAGCCGGCGACAGTAGTCCGCGACCTGGCGCACGGCCAGGGCATCGGGGAGGGCGATGACAACGGCCCGAGCTCGCTCCAGCCCCGCTTGTTCTAGCACCGCCGCGCTGTCGGCATACCCGGTGATGGCGGGGATGCCCTGGCCGACGAGCTCGCGCACCAGCCGCCGGTCCTGGTCTATCACCACGAAGGGGTGACCTGCCTCCGCCAGGCTCTCGCCTATGACACGCCCTACGCGGCCGAAACCGCAGATTACGGTGTGGTCCTTCAGGGCCGGGACCGGCGTCTTCGGTCTTTCCCCTGGCCCCGAGCGCCGCTCGATCCGGGCGGTGAGCGCGGCAGCGGAGCGAATCAGGTAGGGGGACAGGGCTATGCTCACCGCCGCAGCGGTCAGCATCAGGGAGAACATCTCGGCCGAGACTACGCCGAGGCCTGCTCCCACGCGAGCCAGTATGAAGGAGAACTCTGCCGACTGGGCCAGCCCCACGCCGGTGAGCAGCGCCGCGCGGAAGGGGTGGCCGGCCAACCCCAGGATGGCCGCCACCAGTCCACCCTTGACCAGCACGATGAGGCCCACAGCTACCAGTACCGAGCCCGCATGTGAGACGACGAATCCGGGGTTGGCCAGCGTGCCGACGGAGACGAAGAACATGCCGGCGAACACGTCGCGGAGGGGCGAGACCACTCCCAAGATCTGGTGCGAGAGGTCCGATTCTCCCACCACCACCCCGGCCACGAAGGCCCCCAGCGCTAGGGAGAGGCCGAAGAGGGAAGATACGTAGGCTGCTCCCAGGGCGAGGGCGGCCACCGCCAGGACGAAAAGCTCGCGGCTGTGCAGCCCGGCGAGCCTTTCCAGTAACCAGGGGAGCACCTTGAGGCCCAGCGGGACGAGCAGGGCCAGGAACAGCAGGGCTCTGAAGAGGGAGACGAGGATGGTGCTGCCCAGGCCACCTTCTCCGGTGGCCAGCGAGGTGAGGATGACCACCAGGGCGATGGTGCTGAAGTCCTGGACCGAAGACCAGGCCAGACTCAGGTTGGCGTGGGGAGCGTCCAATTCTCCGCGTTCGCTGAGGACCTTGGACAGAACCGTGCTGGAGGAGTTGGAGATGAAAGCGCCGAAGAACAGGGCTTCCTTGTCGGGCCAGCCCAGGGCTGTGCCGACCGCGTAGCCAGCGGCGATGAGAGCCATCACCTGGACGAGTCCGCCGGCGGAGGCCACCCTCCCCACCTGAAGGAGGTCCCGCAGCGACAGCTGCACCCCTATGGCGAACATCAGCAGGATCACTCCGATGTCGGCCAGCGCCTCCACGGCCGCGATGTCGCCCACGAAGCCCGGGGTATGAGGGCCTATGGCGATCCCGCCGATAATGTAGCCGACGATAGCTGGTTGGCCGAGACGAACTGCTATGGCGGCTCCGACCACTGCCACGCCTAAGGCATAGACGAGGTTGACCAGAAGGTTGGGGTCAGTCATGAGCAACCCCAGGCAGGCGGCGAGGATGCGAGTGCTGGCACCATCGCTCCTCCTGTCGCGAGTCTGGGTCGGCTCCATTCTAGGGCAGGCACCTGGAGATCGGCGAATGCCGGCCACTGACGCCAGGCACCACGGAATGGCACACTCTGGACGCCGGGCCAGTGGGCGTGTGACAGCCTCCTGCCTAGGGTACGGTGACCTAGGGACAGCCCGCCGCCGACAACGCCGGGCTCGGTTGACGAGCAATAGTGGAGTGTGGTAATCAAGTTTCGGAGGTGCGGCATGAGCGTCAGGTTCCTGGAAGTAGGCGATGCCCTGCCCGATCTGCAGTTGCCTTCGCTGGACGGAGAGCGGGTCAACCTGCACCAGTTCCTGGGGCGCAAGCTCCTGTTGTTCATGTGGGCCTCCTGGTGAGGCTGCCGGGAGCAGCTGCCAGGTTGGCAGCAGTTCTACCTCGAGCAGCGCGACCGAGGGGTGGAAGTGGTGACTGTGGCCCTGGACGCCCAGGGGTCTGCCCGGGCTCGGCCTTACGTGGAGAAGGCGGGGGCTACCTTTACCACTCTGATAGACGAGGAAGGCACCCTGGCCGGAGTCTTCGGCTTCAAGGCCGTGCCCAACGTGGTATTCGCCGACGAGGTCGGGGTGATCCGCTTCACCCGCTTCGGCGGCTTCAACATCCTCCGGGCGGAGGACGCCCGGCTGGCCGAACGCTTCGCCGCCAGCGAGGCACTAGGTGAAGTCGAGCGCCAGGCCAGCAAACCCAACGCCTTCCGCGAGCCGGCGGCCCTGGATCGGTTCCGCCGTGGGCTGAACCTATACCGCCAGGGGAAAGTCCAGCAGGCCCTGGACGAGTGGCGGGAGGCGGCGGCCGCGGAGCCGGACAACTGGATTGTCCGCAAGCAGATCTGGGCGGTGGAGAACCCCGAGCGTTTCTACGAGGGCGCGGTGGACTACGACTGGCAGAAGGAGCAGATCGCCCAGGGGCGGTAGGGCGCTATTCGTGCCCCGAGCGCAACTGTCCTTCTTCTGATACTGATGCACGAGCTGCGCCAAAGCGTGGCGCAGACACGTAAGGTCGGGGCCCGGACGTACAGCCGCCTTGCGATCCTCCTCGCTCAGGAGGCGGTGCGCTCGACAGCGGTGGTCCGGCCGCTCTCGGCCGAGGCGTAGGCGGCGTCCAGGATCTCCAGCACTCGCAGGGCGTCCACTGCCCCGGGCAGCACCGCGGAGCTTTCGCCAATGTCCCCCACGGCCGCCTTAATGAAGCGGGCCACCAATTCCAGCCCATGGGCGCCGCCGTAGGCCCGAACCTCGGGCAGCAGGAAATGGAACTCCTGCCGCGGGGCCGTCTCCCAGTCGGGGGCGTGGCTTTCCATCGTCACCACGTGCCGGTTGCCGTCCGCCTGATGGCGCAGGGTGCCCTGGGTGCCGCGGAGGATGATGGACATGTCGTACCCCGGGCTGACGTAGCCCGGCCGCCCTCCGGCTAGCAGGTAGCCGGCATAGAGGCCGGCCACTGCCCCGCCGGTGAGGCGCATGCTGAGAGAAGCTACGTCTTCCACGTCTATCACCTCCCCGCCCATGCTGCCCACCATGGCGCTCACCTGCTCCACCTCCTCGCCCGTCAGGTATCGCAACAGGTCCAGCCAGTGACAGCCCAGCCAGGAGAGGATGCCGCCCCCGGCCACCTGGCGGCGGAAGAGCCAGTGGGAGGGGTCTCGCATTCGCACCTGGGTGGTGACCAGGCGCATCTCCACCGACGTGATCCGCCCCATGGCTCCCTGGGCTACCAAGTCCCGCATCCTGAGGATGGCAGGGTTCCGGCGCCACAGGTAGAAGGGCGAGAATCGCCGGTCGGCCTTCTCTAGGGCGGCCAGCGCTGGCAGGAACTCGGCGGCGGAGCGGGCACAGGGCTTCTCACAGAGCACGTGCTTCCCCGCCCGGGCGGCCCGCACCACCATCTCTGGCACGTCTCGGTTGGGGAGCGCCACCACCATCACCGGCACGTCCTCTCGCGCCAGCACCCCCTCGAGCGACGCCAGCGAGCTCTCGGCTTTGGGCCAGCGACCCTGGGCATTCGCCACAGCCGCCGGATCCGGGTCCCAGACCACCACTCCAGCCACCGCGTCGAGTGAGTGCAGCGTCTGCAGGTGCAGGTCGGAGTGCGGGTGAGTCAGGCCGATCATGCCCACGTTGATGGACACGAGTTCCTCCTCTGGTGAGGCGCAGCAGGCAAGGACTGACCGGATCGCGCCCCACCCGAGGCGCGCCTCTCAGACATCGGTGACGGGGAAGGGCACCGGCTGCCCTCCTGCTGCGTTGGATTGCAGGATGGCCAGGATGATGGAAAGGGCCCGGCGGCCATCCTCCCCGGTGGACAAGCCCTGGCCGCCGTTCTCCACCAGACTGATCAGCTCCCGCACCGCCGCCCCGATGTCCGCGTGGCTGGTGTGCAGCGGCGGCAGCGGGCTCACGGCCAGCCGCCCGTCCTCGGTCAAGCGCCAGACCTCGCCGGTGCCATTCCCCAGGCGCAGCCGGCCCTCCTGGGCCCATAGATCCACCTCGAAGTGGCGCATGGTGCCCTTGGAGGCGTTGATGAAGGCCCGCACTCCGCTCTCGAACCCGACCAGGGCGCTCCCTCCGGGGTCGGTGGCGGGGTCGTGGCCGCCATCCCCTCGGTAGCGGGGCCCGTAGTCCCGGTGCTCGTCGTCCAGCCGGCCGGAGACCCACGCCGGCTCTGAATCGGCGAAGTAGCACACGGCATCCACCAGGTGGGTGCCGTTGCGAAATAGCATGGCGCGGGGGCCGCTCAGAGTAGCGATGATGCGACGCAGGGGCCCCAGGGTCCCGGAGGCCAGCATCTCCCTGGCCCGGGCGTACTCCGGGTACCAACGCCGGGTATGGTCTATGAGCAGGGGCACTCCCCGGGCGCGGCAGGCAGCGATCATGCGATCGGCGTCCGCCAGGGTGGTGGCGATGGGCTTCTCGCAGAGGATGCCGCGGACGCCCGCCTCGGCGGCGTCCACTACGATCTGGGCGTGGCGGTGGTCGGAGGTAGCCACGCTGAGGAGGTCTATCCCCTCCGCCTCCAGCATCCGGCGGTAGTCGGTGTAGCCGCGCACGTCCGGCCAGAGATCCGCCCATTCCTGCCGAAACCGCTCTATCAGATCGGGCACCAGGTCGCAGACCGCCACCACTTGCGTCGAGGGGCAGGCAGCGTAGGCGGCGGCGTGGGAGTGGGGCGCCAACCGGCCCAGGGACGGGTGTGGGGCAGGTTCTGGCCTCCGAGCGGCGATCCCGGTCAGGCCGACGATGGCGACGCGGTAGGACTTCATGGGAGGCCTCCTTCGGGGAAGGTTGTGTCGTGCTGTCCCGTGGCCATTGTAGCGGGAGCGGCCGGCTGTCTCCAGCTCAGTGCCGGTCGCCCCCCTCGCTCCCCGGCTCGCCCGGGCTGGAGAGAGGGGCAGGGCCCTGGCCACGCTGCCCTGAGGCTTGACCGAGGTCAGCGGTGCCGGTAGAGTTGGTAGGATAGCTATCACCAGAGCCGTCCAGTGAATGGATGGCCGCATCGTTGGCGGAGGCAGTTCCATGAAGTGCGTCAGGAATGGCTTGCGCTTAGCTCTGGCCTGTGGGCTGGCGGTGCTGGTGGCGGCTTGTGCCACAACGGCGCCTCCGGGGCCGACCTCCGCAGTAGTCACCGGCACCCCTGCCGGGATGACCGGAGAGGCGGAGGCGGGAGTGGTGTCTCTGGTGAGCAGCGCCTTCACTGAGGGAGGGCTCATACCCTCCGAGTTCACCTGCGACGGCGAAGGGACCTCTCCCATGCTACAGTGGACGGGGGCACCGGAGGGTACGCGAAGCTTCGCGCTGATCGTCGAGGACCCGGACGCTCCCCGAGGCACGTTCGTTCACTGGGTGGCGTACGACATCCCACCCGAAGTGACCACGCTGGCGGCCGGCGTGCCCCAGGAATGGGATACGGGCGGATTCAGGCAGGGCCGGAATGGTGCCGGCAATGTCGGCTACATCGGGCCCTGTCCACCGGCGGGCGAGGAGCACCGCTATGTGTTCACCCTCTACGCTTTGGACGACCTCCTGGGTCTGGAGCCGGGGGTATCGGTGGAGGAGCTCCGCGAGGCGATGGAGGGCCGCGTGCTGGCGCAGGCGCAACTGGTGGGGCGCTACAGCCGCACCGGCTGACGCTCGCTTCGGCCGGGAGGCAAACGAAAGGGAGAGGGGAGGCCGTGGCCTCCCCTCATTGCTCCTTTGAGGACGTACCGGGCTCAGGCCACTCCTGGAGCCGGTTGGGGAGTTGGTTGGGGAGCCACTTCCCGCTCCGTCGGCTGGTGCGTGTCGGGCGCTGCCGCCGCCCGTGGGCCCAGTATCTCGGTCAGGCGCGTGATACTGATGGTTTCCTCTTCCAGCAGGGCCTCGACCATCCGGTCAAGATCATCCCGTTCGCGGGTCAGGATCGCCCGGGCGCGGGCATGGCCATCCTCCAGGAGACGATGGATCTCGCGGTCTATGAGCCGGGCGGTGTCCTCGCTGTAGGTTCGGCCCTGGGTGAGCTCGTAACCCAGGAAGGGTTGGGTCTCGTCGGTCTCCACGGAGATGGGGCCCAGTTCGCTCATGCCCCAACGAGTCACCATCCTTCGGGCCAGGGCCGAGGCCTGAGCGAGATCGTTCTCGGCCCCGGTGGTGAGGTCGTTTAGGGCCACTTCCTCGGCCGCCCGGCCGCCCAGCATGACCGCCAGCCGGTTGAGCAGGTAGGTCCGGCTCAGGTTGTACTGATCCTCTTCGGGGACCTGGTGGGTCACTCCGAGGGCCCGGCCGCGGGGGATGATGGTCACCTTCTGTACCGGGTCGGTGCCGGGAAGCATCCAGGCTACCAGAGCGTGGCCCGCCTCGTGGTAGGCGATGAGGCGACGCTGGCGCTCGTCCAGCATGAGCGAGCGCACCTCGCCCAGCTGAATGGTGTCGAGGGCCTCGGCGAAGTCTCGCGCCGTCACCCGGTTCTCGCGGTTGCGGGCGGCGATCAGGGCGGCCTCGTTGGCCAGGTTGGCCAGGTCGGCGCCGCTCATGCCGGTGGTGGAGCGGGCCAACAGCTCGAGGTCCACATCGTCTGCCAGGGGGAGGGGGCGGACGTGTATGCGCAGAATGTCCTCCCGGCCCTTGCGGTCGGGCAGTCCCAGGGTTACCTGGCGGTCGAAGCGGCCCGGGCGCAGCAGCGCCGGGTCTAGCACGTCCGGGCGGTTGGTGGCGGCCATGACGATCACTTCCTGGCGGGCCTCGAAGCCGTCCATCTCGCTGAGCAACTGGTTGAGCGTCTGTTCGCGCTCGTCGTTGGTGTTGCCCACTCCCGCCCCGCGGCGCCGTCCCACCGCATCCAGCTCGTCTATGAACACGATAGACGGAGCCGCCTCCTTGGCTTTCTCGAAGAGGTCCCGGACTCGCCCGGCGCCCACGCCCACGAACATCTGCACGAACTCGGAGGCGTTGATGTTGTAGAAGGGCACGTTGGCCTCCCCGGCGACGGCGCGGGCCATGAGGGTCTTGCCGGTGCCGGGCGGTCCCACCAGCAGCACTCCCCGGGGTATCCTGGCGCCCAGGTCGTGGTAGCGGGAGGGATTCTTGAGGAAGTCCACCACCTGCTGCAGGTTCTCCTTGGCCTCATCCGCCCCGGCGATGGAGTCGAAGGTGACTCGGCTCTGGGTGTCCACGTAGCGGCGGGCACGGCTCTTCATGAAGTCGAACATCCCAGACTGGGACATCCCGGGGCCGACCCGTCGGCGGGAAAGGTAGAGGACCAGCCCCAGCAGCAGGAAGGGGAAAGCCAGGGAGAGGAGCGGCAAGAGCCAGGAATCGGAGACGGGAGCCGTGTCCACCACTACGCCGTGTTGCTCCAGGAGAGGCAGCAGCTGCGGGTCTCCCACGGCCTCGGGGTACGTGGTGGTGAATTGCGTGAAAGTACGGACGTCGGGACCGGCCTCTTGGGCAGAGGGGGTGGCAAGGGTGGCGGGCGCGGGAGAGGTGAACTCGCCGCTGATGCGGTCTCCCACGATCTGCACCCGTTCTACCTTTCCGGCTCTGACCTCTCTCAGGAAGATGCTATAGGGAATGGTGAGCTGCTGCGGGCCCTGAGGCCAGATCAGCCAGAGGACCCAGGCGGTAATCAAGATGGTCAAAGCCACCCAGATCCAGTTCACCTTCACACTGTCGCTGCCATCAGTCATCATGTCCTCACATTCAGGTCATGCTCGATCTGATACCTTAGGCCGGCCTGATCTGGCTGGGTGGGGTGATGGGGGCTTGCGGCTGTCGGTGACGCCCACGTGGCGCCGGTCTGGCCCCGGGTGGGCTAACTGGGAGCGGATCCTCGGTGCTCCGGCCCGAGTCCATAACTGTCTACTCCGGCCCAACTCTGTCACATGCCAGGGCAAACTGGCAAGATTGCCCAACCGCTGCCAGCATAGCGGTCAGGGGGCGGGCTGTCCAGGCTGTCTGGTCAAGGGTGGCAGGTGGCGAGAAGCTGGCCGAACGAGCGCGTTACGCTGCCGGACCGGGCGCAGGCGCACGGGCGGACCGGCGTGCTGGAAAGGCGGAGTCGGCGGGAGGACCGGCCCAGGGGTCATCCTCAGCCGGCGCCCTGATCAGGAGCGAAAGGGCAGGGAGCGGGGGCTCTTGGCCGGCCGAGCCAGTTCCCGGCCCACGAAGGGGGGCTGCGCAGGCTTCAGCTCGGCCGCTCATGGCGGAGCAGGGAGCGGGCGGCACGTCTGGCGCTTGGGCTCAGGTGGCTACGCCGGCCCTGGCCCGGCTCCTCGTGGTGGGCGACCGGCCGCGGTCTAGCGGTGGAGCACGGGGATGAGCGTCAGGTGCTGCACGATGAGCCTCACTGGGAGGCGGGTCTCCTGGCCGGCGAGAGGTCCCTCCTCCGCCCGTACGATGACCTCGGCGCTGTAGGTGCCCATCTGGCGGGGCGGTTCGATGGTGAGCAGCAGCTGTTTCTGGGCCGGATCCGAGTCTAGCGTCAGCCAGCCCTCGCTGCCCCCGTCCACCCAGGCGGTCCACTCGGCCGGCGACCCGTCGCTGGTGGCCACGCGCACGCGAAGTACCTCGGCGTCGGCGCCGGGGACAGCGTAGAGCTCCACGGCCTGCTGGCTCAGCACCAGCGAGGGCGCCGCGGTCTCCGTCAGGGTGAGGGCCGGGTCGCCGGCGAAGGCGTAATCGTACTGGAGCCCCGGCCAGTCTGGCCAGTCATCGTAGTCGAGCCAGAGGACGTCCCCCGCGGACCGCGGGTGCTGCAGGCGCTGCACCGTGGCCGGGCTGAAGTCGTGGTACGCCTCGTAGGCCTCACCCAAGGTCATGCCGGAGGCCAGCGAGGCTAGCAGAGCGGAGGGGAAGCCGTAGTACCAGTTGGCGTAGTAGCCCGCCAGGCCCGCCTCCAGGAAGGGCTGGGAGTACTCCGCTACCCGCCTGAGAGCCTCCTCGTAAGCGGTGCCGTTCACGTCCTCGGTGGAGGTGCCGGCGGCGTAGCAGACGTGGTTCAGGAGGACCACTGCTGGAGGTGCCATGCGAAGCTGGGAGCGGATCTGATCGGGGTGCACCGACTCGTCGGATCGGAGGCGCATTCCCCCCACGAGCATGGGGTCCCCGCCCCAGCCGACCCCGTGGCCGGCGTAGATGAGCACTCGGGCGTCGGCGGCCGCGGCCACGATGTCGGCCCAGCGGTTGTTGGGCGGATAGAACTCGACCACGGTCATGCCCATCTGGCGCAACTGGGCCGACTGAGTCCGGGCGTCGTCTACGTAGGCTGCGGTGGTGGGGCCATCGGGCCCGTCCACCTCACCCACCACGTACACCACCTTCCAGGGGACGGCTGCCGCCGCCAAGGTGGCATGGAGCTCGGCCTGGGCGGTAGGGTCCACGGGTGGATGGGCCGCCAACACACCGCCGAGGTGCGGCTCGGCGGCGACGGCCGGCATAGGTGCCGTCAAAGAGGCCAGCAGCAGGGAAAGCGCGAGTAGTAGGAGAAGGCCCCTCGTCCGATTCTCACTTCCGGTCACGGTACCCCCCTCGAAGTGTGTATCGGCAACAGGGAGGGATCTCTTCAGTTGGCCGTTAACTAGTTGTTAACCGTGGGCCATCCAGTCTACTCTGCCGGCGTTTCCAGTCAAGATACGAATCGTCTACGGCCAGGCACCGGTTGCGCTACGTCTCGGGTTACGAGCTGCAGCAACATATGCCCCCGAGCGCCCGGCAGTCGGCCCTTTCCCCTTTCGCCCAATCCCTGTAACCTGTCCCCTGTAACCTGTAACCTATCCCCTACCGGAGGACTGCAATGGACAGGCTGGCGGTTGACGGCGGCTCGCCCTATCGCACGGCGGAGTTCCCCCGCCGCACCCCGTTCGGAGACGAGGAGGTGGAGCTGGTCACCCGGGCCATTCGCTCTCAGAACCTGTTCTGGTCCGGGGGCACCATGGTCAACGAGTTCGAGAAGGAGTTTGCCGGGCTCTACGGCGTGCGGCACGCCACCGCCTCCTCCTCGGGCACGGCCGCCATCCACGTGGCCGTGGGCACTATAGATCCGGAACCGGGAGACGAGATCATCACCGGGCCCATCACCGACGCCGGCAGCATCGTCCCCATCGTCTACCAGAACGCCATCCCCATCTTCGCCGACATCAACTCCGACTACTGCATGGACCCGGAGGACGTGGAGCGCAAGATCACCCCCCGGACCAAGGCCATCATGGCCGTTCACCTCTTCGGCAACCCCTGCGACATGGATGCCATGACCGACATCGCCCGCCGGCACGGGATCTTCCTCATCGAGGATTGCAGCCAGGCGCACCTCACCGAGTACAAGGGCCGGCTCCTGGGTACCTTCGGAGACATCGCCGCCTTCAGCCTGCAGCAGTCCAAGCACATGACCACCGGCGACGGCGGCGTCACGATAACCAATCGGGACGACCTGGCCGGCCGAATGGCCGGCTTCCGAGACAAGGGCTGGGCCCGCCGTCCCGGCTGGGGGCCGCGGACCTACCTCTTCCTGGCGCCCAACTATCGCATGACCGAGCTGCAAGGAGCGGTGGGGCTGGCGCAACTGCCCAAGGTGAGGGCCGTGGTGGAGCGGCGCAACCAGTTGGGCGACTACCTCACCTCCCTCATCGGCGATCTGCCCGGCCTGGATCCGGCCCCGGTCACCCCGGGAGGGAAGCACTCCTACTGGCTCTACCCCCTACGGGTGAAGGAGGGCACGGCGGAGGAATTCGCCCGCGCCCTGTCGGCCGAAGGAGTTCCTGCGGGGGCGGGCTACATCGGCCAACCCATCTTCCTGTGTATGGAGGCCCTGGCCGGCAAGAAGACCTTCGGTGCCTCCGGGCATCCCTTCGATGGTTGCCACGGGGGCCGGCAGATCCAGTACACCGCTGGCATGACCCCTCGAGCAGAGGAGGAGCTCCAGCATATGGTCACCTTGAGCCTGAACGAGAACTACACCCGCGCCGACATCGAGGACATGGCCGGGGCCATCCGCAAGGTGGCAGAGGGCTTGGCCCGGAGGCGTCAGTGACTGCTCTAGCGGTGCAGGTGGGCAGCGCTGCGGTGGACATAACGCCGCCGCTGTCCATCCCCCACCTGGGGTTCCTGCCCCGCCAGGGGCGGTTCACCGGGGTGAACGATCCTCTACTGGCCCGGGCGTTCGTGTTCCAGGAGGGCGGGGAGCGCATCGCTCTGCTCTGTGCCGACTCCCTCGGGTTCGGCAATCACATCCTGGGCCCAGGCCGGCACTTCACGGACGAGTTGCGGGCGCGGGTGTCGGACCGCTGCGGGCTGGTGCCGGGGGCGTTGATGCTCTCCACCACTCACGCTCACTCCACTCCCGAGACGCTGGGGATCACTCGGCTGCTAGACGCGCCCGCCGCCGGGCCCTGGCTCGAGGTGCTCCTGGATCAACTGGCGTCGGCGGTGGAGATGGCCTGCGGGGACTTGCGTCCCTGTCGGCTCAAGGTGGGCCGGGGGCAGGTGCTGGGAGTGGCCAGGAACCGCCGACCTTCGGCTCGGGGGCTGACGCTGGAGGAGCAGGTCGCCCGGGGCAAGCTCGACCCGGAACTGCAGGTGCTGGTGTGCCAGGACGAGGAGGGGCAGGCGCGGCAGGTGCTGCTCAACTTCCAGTGTCATCCGGTCACCATGCAGGTGCAGCCACTGATCTCGGCCGACTACCCGGGGGTGGCCACCGGGCTGGTCCAGCGCAGCCTCCCCGGGTGCAAGACTTGTGGCTTCGTCCAGGGCGCCGCCGGCAATCTCAATCCGCTTCGAGGAGACAGCCGTGACTACCGCGACGTGATCCTGTATGGGACCATGGTGGCTGGTGAGGCCCTCAAGGTGGCGGCTCGGCTCCTGGGCGACGACGGCAGTGCTTCCCGCACGGGCACGATCGCCTGGGCCTCGGAGAGGGTGTCCCTCCCGCCTCGGCCTCCGGTGGACCGGGCCGAGTGGGAAGGCAAGCTGAGAGAGGCTCAGGCGCGGGAACGGGCCGCCGCCAGCGACCGCGAACGCCGGGAAGCGGCCCAGGAGGCGCGCCGGGCGCGAGAGGCACTGGACGTATGCGACTACTATGATGGACCCCAGGAGGCGGAGGTGCAGGTGCTGCGCCTGGGAGACCTGGCCATCGCCTCTAACCCAGGGGAGATGTTCACCCAGTGGGGGCTGAAGATCAAGCGGGAGTCGGCGGCGCCGCACACCTTCGTGGCCGAGCTAACCAACGGTTGGGTAGGGTACCTGCTCGACCCGGGCGGCTTCGAGGAAGGCGGTTACGAGGCCTCCCCCGGCCCGTGGACGCAGGTGGGAGAGGAAGCGGGCGCCATCCTGAGCCAGGCGGCGATCAGGCTGATTGCCCGGTTGTGGCGGTAGGGGCGGACCACCGCGTCCGCCCGGGACAGGCACGGTGGCCTGCCCCTACATCCAGGCCCGGCGGCGCATCCAAAGGTACATGCCCACGGGCGTGAAAGCTATGGCGGCCAGAGCCAGGCCAAAGGCCACCCTTCCGGTCCACACGTCCAGATCGAGGACCGGCTGGAAGAAGTTCATGCCGAAGAAGCCGGTGAGGAACGAAATGGGCATGAACAGGGTAGTGATGATGGTGAGGGTCTTCATGGTCTCGTTCATGCGATTGTTGACGGCCGAGAGGTAGATCTCGATGGCCCCGTTCACCAGGTCGCGCAGGTTCTCGCCGATGTCGTAGAGCCGTACCAGATGGTCGTAGATGTCGCGGAAGAAGACGCGGCTATTGGAGTCTATGACGGCGTAGTCGTCGCGGGCCATGTGGTTGAGCACCTCGCGCTGGGGGGCCAGCACCCGGCGCAGCCGCAGGAGGGAACGCTTGAGGACGAATATCCTCTCCAGCATGTGAGGCTCCGGATTGCTGAACATCTCATCTTCTAGGGCCTCGATAACGTCCTCGATGGCTTCCACCGCCGGCATGTAGCTGGCCACCAGGTCGTCCACCAGACGGTAGGTGAGGTAGAGCACGCCCGACCGTAGCCGCTGGGGGTCGCGCTCCAGCGCCGCCCACACGTGCTCCACCGCGGAGATGGGCTCGTCGTGGTGGGTGACGAGGTAGCCTGGGCCCAGAAACAGGTCCAACTCGAGCGTGTCCAGGTGTTCTCCTCCGACGCGGTCGAACGCTACCGCGTGGAGGACGATGTAGAGGTAGCGGTACCAGTCATCGATCTTGGGGACGTGGCTTTCACGCAGGGCGTCGTCCACGGCCAGGGGATGAAATCCGAACACCTTCTCCAGCAGGAGCTGGCAATCCTCCGGCGGCTCATTCTCGCAGTCCACCCAGAGGGTACCTCCGTCGTCTCTAAGGGCGGCCTCGATCTGCTCGATACTGAGCTCTCTCAGGGTCACCCCGTCGCGTGAGAGGTATAGCGAGCGCATCATCCGAACAACCTCCCCTGTCTGGGACAGCCCGGGTTCCGCCGAGCGGCTGGCCGGAGTATAGGTAGCTGGGCCCCCATCGGCCAGTGGGGTGGGCTGAACGGAGCGTGAGTTCGGGATCGGCTGGGGTTGGCGCGTTCGCGCACCCGCTCCGAGCGAAGCGCACGTACCGGCGTCGCCTCATCCTCGGTCCGGCGTTCAGCGACCTCCGACAAGTGCGCGCGCCTTGTGCCCCAGGGCCTACCGCGCCTGGGGGCGCGGACTCCTCAGGGGGGAGACGGGGCGGGGTAGAGGAGACATGGACGGGGTGACGGGGGCGGGCCTGACCTGTGCTGCAGGCACACCTTACTCTGAGGAGTGCGCGCGCCCACGCGCGC